>CAZNCO010000630.1:0-3207 GCA_964571345.1 uncultured Ohtaekwangia sp. | reverse complement strand
CCCTTGCAGCGCTTACTACAACGCCTGCACAAATGCTGGGTCTCAGCGATCGGCTCGGATCGATCGATGCGGGTAAAATTGCAAATCTCGTCATCAGCGATAAGCCTTACTTTCATGAAAAAGCAAAAGTGCGCTACGTTTTTGTAGATGGCATGATGTATAAAGTTGAGAACAAGGATGCGAAGAAGGAAGATGTCAAAAAATCTAAATAAGAAAGAAATGAGATCGCATACTAAAAATTCAAATACAATGAGAAGTGCATTGACTGTCTTTGCTTTCTTGTGTTCATTGATTGTTTCGTTCGCGCAAGAGAAGGGAACCATGCTCATAAAAAATGGTACAGTTCTTACCATTACCAAGGGCAATCTGACTGAAACGGATGTTTTAATAAAAGATGGAAAGATTGCACAGATCGGTAAAGGGCTCACTGCTCCTGCCGGAACGAAGACGATTGACGCTACTGGACTATTTGTAATGCCTGGAATTATCGATGCGCACAGCCATATCGCCTTGGATGGAATCAACGAAGCTACCAGCTCCGTAACTGCTGAAGTTGCTGAGAGCGATGTAGTAAATCCTCTTCAAATTATGATTTACCGTGCCCTGGGCGGAGGAGTAACAACGATTCACGCCATGCATGGATCTGCGAACGCCATTGGGGGACAGTGCGAAACATTGAAACTTCGCTATGGTACTTTTGATCCAGATGCATTGAAGATGGAAGGTGCTCCTCGCACGATCAAGTTTGCTCTTGGTGAAAACCCAACACGCGTACACGGTGGGGGTAATGGTATAGTGCCGCGCACACGTATGGGGGTGGAGTTTGTGATTCGCAAAGCCTTTACCGATGCGAAGAAATATTCGGAGGATTGGGATACTTACAATAAAAGTAAATTAGTGAAAGGATTTCGCGGAGCTCCACCTGTTTACAATCTTCGTTTGGAAACTCTGGCAGAAATTCTGAAGGGCAATATCATCATCCACTGCCATAGCTATCGTGCGGATGAGATTTACATGATGTTGAATGTGTGCAAGGATTTTGGAATCAAGCGCATCACATTTCAGCATGTGAACGAGGGATTCAAAGTAGCTCCTGAATTGGCGGCATACGGTGCAATGGCTTCGGTATTCTCCGATTGGTGGGCGTATAAATTTGAAGTATATTATTCAACAGCATACAACGCGGCCATCCTTACCAAAAATGGTGTAGTTACTTCCATCAATAGCGATGATGCTGAAATGATGCGTCATCTTTATCATGAGGCTGGCAAGACCCAGAAGTATGGGAATCTGAGCGATGAGGAGGCACTTGCGTTGATTACGATCAACCCTGCAAAACAACTTGGAATAGACGCACGCGTAGGTTCGTTGGAGGTTGGAAAAGAAGGAGACATTGCCATTTTTAAAAACCATCCACTCTCCGTATATGGAGTGCCGCAGTTTACTATTGTGGATGGAATTGTCCGGTTCGATCGTGAAAAAGATCCTGATGATATGCGACTGGTGGTTGATCCAAAACAAAACTTCGATGAGTTTACAGCCAATGAGAAGATCATTGACAATTGCATGGATGGTACAGAGTTTCTCTTTAGTGATCTTTTTGAAGCTGATAAAAAATAATTTTTATGAAGAAATTTCAATTATTCTCTGGCCTGATTGTTTCGGTGATATGTCTTTGGGCACTTCATCTTCAGGCGCAAAATCCGAAAGCAAAATATGGAACTTTTGTGTTGACGAATGCTACTATCGAAACGATAACGAAAGGAACAATCACGAATGGCACTGTCGTTATCAGCAATGGTAAGATCACTGCACTGGGTACTAATGTGCAGATCCCGCAAGGCGCTGAAGTGATTGACTGCAAAGGATTATTTGTGTATCCGGGCATGATCGATGGAGGGACAAACCTCGGGCTTACGGAAGTAGGCTCCGATCCTCGCACACAAGACTTCAATGAAGTAGGCGATGTAATTCCGCAGATGAAAGCTTTGACCGCAGTCAATCCGAATGCCACGGCAATACCTGTTACGCGGGTGAGCGGGGTAACTACTGTTTTGTCGGCTCCTTCCGGAGACCTATTCCCTGGCACCGGTGCTCTTATCAACTTGCATGGCTATACACCCGATCAACTCTTCGCAGGTTTTGAAGGTGTGGTGATGAATTTCCCTCATGCAGGACGCAGAGGTTTTTTTGATCGCAGAACAGACGAAGAAATAAAAAAAGCAGTAGAGAATTCGATGAAGCGCCTGAGTGAAGTGTGGGACAACGCTGTACAATATCATAAACTGGATTCTGCTACAAAAGGAAAGGCAGGTTATTATCCGGAGATGCAAGCGTTAATGCCCGTGGTGCGTGGCGAGCGCATGTTGCTCGTGGAAGTAAATGCTGCGAAGGATATCAAAGAAGCATTAAAATGGATTGGCGAAAGAAAGATAAAGAAAGTAGCGCTGACGGGCGTCTCCGAAGGCTGGCGAGTGGCCGATGAGATTGCGAAGGCAAATATTCCGGTAATTACCGGAGGTGTTCAGGAATTGCCTTCGCGCGACTATGACCGCTATGACAGAGCCTATGCCAACGCTGGCATGATGAAGAAAGCCGGAGTGAAGGTGGCCATTCGTTCAGGAGAAAACAATAATCAGAATTTCAGAAACCTTCCATACCATGCCGGATTTGCGGCTGCCTATGGGATGGGGCGTGAAGAAGCACTACGAGCTATTACAATTGTACCTGCCGAGATTTTTGGTGTAAGTGATAAACTTGGCTCTGTGGAGCAGGGCAAAAGCGCTACCCTTTTTGTGTGCGATGGCGACCCACTCGAAACCAAAACGCAAGTGAAGCATGTTTTTATTGACGGTTGGCAGATACCTATGAGCAGCCGCCAGACATTGCTATATGAAGAATTCTTAAAACGCGATCCCGGAGTGAGTAAAAAATAATTTGAATTTGCTCAAAAGAAAAAGGTGGTGCGAGCCACCTTTTTTATGTTGTAAGCGAGACCAACGCTCACCTGCTTGGTTAGTGTGAAAGTCCTTTCAAGATCTCCAGCGCCTTCTGTAAATCTTCCGGTGTATCGATACAGATACTTTCTTCCATTTCTGTTTCGATGGTTTTAATTTTAAACCCATTTTCAATCCATCTCAGTTGCTCCAATGATTCCGCTGTTTCGAGTGGCGATTGTTTTAACTGCGTGATCTGCGTCAATATATC
>CAZNCO010000629.1:0-3217 GCA_964571345.1 uncultured Ohtaekwangia sp. | reverse complement strand
AACCTGAAGAGACTGAATGATCTCAAAAGTCTTCAATCGCTTTCCCTTGCTGGAACGTCAATCAATAACGATCAGCTTCAGCAAATTGCTATTCCTTCGCTGAAAGAACTTTACATCTGGAATACATCTATCACAGCCGATCAGTTGAGAAATCTCCAAATAAAATGGAAAAACATGCAAATTTTAACTTCAGAATTTTCTGATGATAAAATCCTTCGACTCAGTCTTCCTTCCCTTACAAAAAATGATGTATTGAAAAAGGATGGTAAAATAGAATTGAAACACCCGATGAAAGGAGTAACCATGCACTATACCACGGATGGCACCTTGCCTGATAGTGTACATGGTAAGCTGTATGATATGCCTTTTTTCGTTAGTCAAACCTCTCAGCTTAAAGTTATCGCTTGCAAGGCTGGTTGGTATTGTAGTTCAGTTTTGGAGTCAATTTGTTTTGTGGAAGGCATTAAGCCTTCGGGTGTTCAATTACTTACACAGCCTGATAAAACTTATGCAGGTGAGGGAGCTGTGACGTTATTTGATGGCAAGCTCGGTCAGGCGGATCAATATAAAGAGCCTGTATGGTTAGGCTATCGCGGTGTGCCGATGCAGGCTATTTTTTCTTTTGCTCAACCGCAACCTGTAAAAATAATTTCGGTTTCGTATGCTAAAAACCTGGGGTCTTATTTATTCCCTCCAGCACGAATTGATGTGTGGGCGGGTAGTGATAAGGAGAGCATGAGGCTGATCAAAACTTCTATCCCCGCTCAACCAACCTCTTACACAGATGGTACTAAAAAAGAGGTAGTGTTCATCGACCTTGACGGGAAAGTATACTCGAATTATAAATTAACGATAACACCATTAGCAGTTCTTCCAAGTTGGCATGGAGGCAAAGGTGATAAGGGTTGGGTATTTATTGACGAGGTCTTTTTTAATTGAGCCATTTGTCGTTTTTGTGGTCACAGTACCCATTGTTGTGGATGGAAAAATCGTAGGTATATATGTTTTGGGCACTGACATCACTGACCGCGTAATTGCTGAGCAAACACTGCGGGAACAAAATGATAAACTTGCAGAAATTGCCTGGATGCAATCTCATGAGGTACGCGGACCTGTTGCAACGATTCTTGGATTGACCAATATTTTCAATCACCAAAAACCACACGATCCAATCAATAAAGAAATCCTGGAGCGGCTAGTTGAGACCGCCAATAAACTTGATCATGTAATTCATCGTATTGTTACCTTGAGTGACAAAATTGAAATGGAAAAGGATGCAATAGCCTATTTGCAGTTGGAAGAAAAGTATTAATAACTCTTTTAGTGCTTAACCTAAAGCGACTTTGTACGCTTCAAGCACACGTTCGCGAGCCGTTGCATGATCTATTATGGGCTTTGGATATGAGGATGTGTTCCACTCGGGCACCCAGAGAGAAATATATTTTTTGTCGGGATCAAATTTTTCTGTTTGAAGATAGGGATTGAATACCCGAAAATAAGGAGCCGCATCGCAACCGCTTCCTGCAGCCCATTGCCAGCCTCCATTGTTGGCAGCCAGGTCAAAATCCAAAAGTTTTTTTGCAAAATATGCTTCGCCCCATCGCCAGTCAATGAGCAAATGCTTGGTGAGAAAACTTGCAACAATCATGCGCACACGATTGTGCATAAATCCGGTGCTATTCAGTTCTCGCATACCTGCGTCCACTATTGGATAACCTGTTTTTCCCTCGCACCATTTTTTGAATTCCTCATCATTGTTTCTCCACTCAATATGGTCATATGCAGGTTTGAATGCTTGTGTTTCTATTTGTGGAAAGTGCCACAAAATCATGTGATAGAATTCACGCCAGATTAATTCGTTTAACCATGTCTCATTTTTCTGCTGCGCAATTCTCGCAAGCATACGGATACTTACGGTGCCGAAGCGGAGATGAACGCTTAATTTGCTGGTGCCTTCAATGGCTGGAAAATCTCGCTGCTCTTTATATTTTTCAATAACTCCCTGCTTTATTTTCCTTTCGGGAAAGTGAATTCCACTCGGTTTGAATCCAATATCTTCCAAAGATGACGATGGAAATGGTTCAGTCTTTTTAAAGTTCTTAAAATATTTTTCCGTGGGATAGCTTTTTAGAAAAAAACTATTGACGGTGGCTTTCCATTTTTTGCTGTAAGGAGTGAATACAGTATAAGGCTTTCCATCATCTTTTACCACTTCACTTTTTTCAAAAATAACCTGGTCTTTATAAGTCTGAAACGTAATTCCTCTCGATGTCAGTATTTCACTTACTTCGTTGTCTCGGTGGCGGGCATAAGGTTCATAATCGTGGTTTGTATAAACTCCCTTTGGATTCAGTCGCTTAAAGATTTCTACAGGATTCCCATGAAAAACCAGCAATGTACTTCCGATTTTTTCCAGTTCTGCCTTCATTATTTCTAATGACTGAAGAATGAATTCAACCCTGCCATCTGCTTTGTCCTCCAGCTTATTCAGAATGACGGTATCAAAAATAAATATGGGTAATACATTTTCGTTTTCGTGCAAAGCATAATAGAGACCAGCATTGTCTTGCAATCTAAGGTCGCGCCTGAACCAAAACAACGTGGTGCTCGGATCGATAATGTCAAGGATGGGAGATTGGGAGTTAAATACCATATTTCGTTAAACAACATTCAACCAGAAATGTTGGCAGCCGGCTCGTAGCTTTCAAAGTTTTTTCGGAACCGCCACCATCCAAAGGTTATGAGTAAAATGGCTGTTGGTAAGGCTAATTTAGAGAGCGCAAGAAAAAATGTAATTAAAAACAACCACAGAATATTTTGAAGATGGCGATCGTTATCCAAAGCTTTTTTGTATAACGAGCCGTGTGCGAATGTTAAAAAGCCTATCCCGAGTGAGATTGCGATAATGGCGTTCCACAAACGAACATGTTGTGCTAGTAACAAGATGAATTCAGGAACCAGAAGAATGGCATAAGCAATGGTGTAAGCAAGAAATCTGTAATTCAACGAAAGTGGCAGTGTGCGTGTAAAGGATAGGTAATGGTCTTCAAATTTTCTCCACTCAAAAATGATGACCGAATGTGACATCACTCCAATCACCAGGCCCAGGTAAGCGAGTCGCGGCTCGTAACTATCGAGGGGAATTTGAAGAAAGCCAGCAATGCACAAAATGGAAAATACTTTTGTCAGCAACAGCGTGATTTTGAAATGATCGATC
>CAZNCO010000628.1:0-3217 GCA_964571345.1 uncultured Ohtaekwangia sp. | reverse complement strand
GGTATTGATAGGATCAATGCCGGCTATTCCACCCCCAGAGAGCTTGATCCTTCGGTGTGGCACACTTCTGCCATCATGACTACTGTGGGAGCGGCACTTATTTTTATCAAGCCACGCTATATACGTGTGAACTACAAAGTGAGCCTGCGCACTGTGGATTATGGTTCTACTTTTTACAAGAAGTAATTCCGGAACTAAATTAACCAAATAGAGCAAGCACACGATAGATATCGCATGCTTGCTCAGAGGATCACCCGATTACTTCTTTACAATTTCAACTCTTCGATTGGATGCACGGCCAGACTCGGTCGAGTTGTCACCGATTGGTTTTTCTTGCCCCCAGCCTGCACTTGACAAGCGTGTGGCAGCAATGCCTTTGCCAACGAGAGCATTCACTACTGATTTTGCCCGGTTGAGTGACAATGTTTTGTTGGATGCCGGTGTGCCAACATTATCGGTGTGGCCTTCTATGCTCACAGTCAGTGAAGGATTTTCTTTCAGCATTTTGGCTACTTCGTCAATGATCGTGAGCGACTCCGGCTGAATAGTTGATTTGCCTGTTTCGAAATTAATATACAGCGCTACTGACCCTTGTTCTGACAGTTGCTTGTATAATTCATTTGCGGCCACCTCTTGCTTTAGTGCTTCTACTTCTACGATGGTGAGGTAATAAAATCCTTCACCGCTTTCCAGGCCTATCCACGTTGTTGCTCCGTTCTTTTTAAGACTGAAGGTTGAAACAAATTCATTGTTGGAGTATACCAGCATGCCGTCTATTTTTTTGAGCGCTGCTTCATAGTTTTTCAGAATTTGGTAAGGGCCAGGCTTCTTTTGCCCCGAAGTTTCATCGAAAAAATAGGTGATATATGTTTTTGTTCCTTCCGGATAAATGAAATTCCCGCCAGCGCCAGTCATCTCAACTCGATCGAAATTTTGTTCATACCGTTGAATGTAGAAGTTTGGCATGCGTGTGAGCATGGGATGATCTTTACTTCCTTCCACATCTACAGGCTTTTCTTCATCTTGTGCATTTACTAAAAACAAATTGAAACATAATAAGAAAGCAAAAAGGGTTTTAATTTTTCTCATGAAAAGAGTATTTAAGATTTTTTAAAAGTTATGCGGCACATTGACGCAAAAGCTAAACCAAAAGTTACAGGCTGATTTTTAGTTTTTAAAAATACCCCCTGATGAGGTAGACCGGTAGAATGGATATTTGCAAAAAGATGCGCTGAACATCATGATTGTCACCTTGTTTTTTAAAATTATATTGCCGTTTCAAGAAGGAACTAATTATCGTCAACAAATGAAACTATTGGCTATTGGTTTGATTGCGATCGGTGAAATTCTCGCCATCTATGCAGAGCTTTATTCGGCACATCAGATGCAAATCAAAAACGCGCAACAGGTTTTCCTCATTTCATTTATTATTATGACGCTGGCCGGAGCCGCACTGCTTGGCGGCTACATGCTGGGTTACAAAGCGTTTGACAATATCTGGATTGTAGTAGCCGTATCCATCGGTTCCATTCTGATTGTAGAGCCAATTGTTGCCTATACCATGTTTAAAGAAATACCTACCAAAGGAGCTATCATGGGTTTGGTGCTAGGCATGGCAGGCACATTGACTTCGGTGTTTGTGGAGTGACCCGTTCTTACCAAGAGATTTCAATAACTGGCTTCTTTACTTTGAATTATACAACTTCACTAAGTCAGGAATCGCTTTATAGTTTATTCCACCTTTCACCTGGTTATATTTTGAAATATACTTTTCTGGAAAGAACTCCACTAGTGTTTCTTTTAATTCTTCCTTTTTTGAAGACAATGCTTTTAGAAAACCGGTTTCGACTTCTTCAAGAAGATACATGTATGTGTAGTTTCCCATGCTTTCATCAATCAAAGCTGGAATCAGGCCGCCTCGCGTGTAAGTACTCACGCGTTGAGGGTTTGCATAATTGTCTATGATATAGAGATTAACCTTTCCTCTGGATAAAGCTCTGGCTTCAGTAAGTTCAAAATATGTGTTTGTCTTTTCGAAAGGCTTGAATTGATGAATCACTCTGAACGTATCTTTTTTGATCGCATACTCTGCAATGGTTGTTTTGGGAAACCTTCTTGGGTTTTTGTCAGTTTTGGTTTTCCATACTTCAAGGCCATGCATACCATCAGCGACACCACATAGTGTCTCACAAATCCAACAAACGTTAAATCTCTCAGCAACTTCACGTACCCGTTTTGCGCATGCATATCTGAGAACATCAAAGTGAAAATAACAGGCAAAAGGAATCTCATATTTGTCGATTGTGGAAAGAAATATAACGATTCAACTATTAGAAAACACAAACCTTAATGTATTTGTAAAACATCTTCCGATAAGATACAGTGAGTTTCTGGTAGGAATTTTAGATTTGCCCTGAGGATGATTATCTTCGACAATGAACAATCAACAAGTTGCCGCACTGCTTGAGATTATTTCATTCTTCTTCGTTGGGCTTGATCTGTATGGAAAGGAGCGGCTGACGAAGATGCAAGAAGGTATTTTGAACCTTTCTAATTCACTCTATTCAAAAATCACTAATGCCGAAAATTTTGAGTGGAATAAAAATCGTAACAGTAAATTTTTAAGAGTCGTTTACGTTGCTTCAGGATTGATTGAAGTTGTTTGGGTTACGGTCAATATAGGACAGTTGTTGCCTTCTGAAAAGGAATTGGGCGATGCCCACTGGACTTTGTACGTCTTTATAGGCTTTTTTAGCCTGATTGCGATTGTCATTTTTTTTGGTGTCATCATGGGCGCAATTCTTGTTTCTACCCTTTTGATTGTCGCTGTCACTATTGTTTCTGCAAGGCTTCTTAATTATTTTTTGCGGTTAATAATTTGGGCATTCCGCCTCTATAAAATTGAAGGCGTATTCTTGTTCATCGGAACAATTCTGTTCATCGTAAGTAAATACGTCCAGCTATTTTGAATACACGAGAGTCAGGGCGCTGGTTTAAGAACTCAAGTCAAGGCCCCCATTTCAAAGATCATGTACAAAAGAAAGGACAAGTGAATTGTAACTCCTCCTGCATGCGCCAAAAACATTTTCAAATTTCCTTTTCTCTTGGCTATTAATATGATAAGATCCGTCAAAATCCAATTGATGGAAAGAAACAAGGCAAACAGATCAAGGATAACAGGCATTGGAGCATTGTGCGCACCGGTAAAGCCAAAAAT
>CAZNCO010000627.1:0-3225 GCA_964571345.1 uncultured Ohtaekwangia sp. | reverse complement strand
ACTGTGTACGGAGAAACGGAAGTATCCAAACTACTATTGGAGAAAACGACAAACCTAGCCATTCGTTCCTATCGAACGGGATACTTATTATATCACAAAAAACTCTTGAATATTCTTCAGCAGAATAACTACTTCTTCAATTCAAGTCATAGCGCCAATAACGTGCTTACAGCCTTTCCATTTTATGGTCATGAAGACCTTTCTATGTCAGGAAATTTGAGTACCGTGCTTGAAATACCAAACACCATGTCGGATATTTTTCACTCAGATCCGATCAATGAAACCAATTACCTCGATAAAGCAAATATTTGGATAGATGTACAAAAGCGCAACGCTGACAATTTCGCGCCAACTGTTTTGCTTATTCACCCAAACAGAACCTGGAAAATAATCGCTGAGCAAACCCTAATTCACGGGATGGAGGAAAATACACGAATTGTTCCATTCGAACATTTCGGAGACTACTGGAAAGCCCGCGATTCTTTTCTATTCGACTATCAGGTATCCACTGATTCGATCATTACCGTCACGATTAAAAATTCTTCTCTCCCCCTTCATTCTGATTTAAGCCTTGTGGTTGATAACGGTCAATCAGCCAAAACAATTAACGTTCAGGATGAAAATGGTAACGCGATTACGTTTTTAAAGTCTAAATGGTATGACAATGGAATTATTTTGCATTCCGCAACATTTG
The DNA here is from genome assembly GCA_964571345.1 of uncultured Ohtaekwangia sp. GTDB lineage: Bacteria > Bacteroidota > Bacteroidia > Cytophagales > Cyclobacteriaceae > ELB16-189. The sequence goes on along the minus strand of CAZNCO010000627.1, from coordinate 2,531 downwards.
ATGAAAAGTATACATCCTTTAGCTACAGCAACACGAAGGAATTATCACAACCCCTCCTCTACCCTAATCCAAACCCAGGCCAGTTTTCGATTGACTTTGACCTGATGTCAAATGGTTCTGTGCAAATCGAAATCTACAACTCCAATGGCTCGTTGGTAGAAACGCCTCTGCATCAAGATTTATCTGTGGGACATCACACTTTTTCTTACAAATCACTTACGTTGGCTGCCGGAATCTATTACATTAGAATTACATCTCCCAACTCCACGCAAACAGGAAAAGTCATTATTGCCCAATAGCAACTTTGTTAGCCTGGCTGTTAAGCGAAGTTTCACCTCAAACTGATTCGATTCACCTCTCTTCTTCACGCTTTCTCAAAAGCGCTAAGAAATATTACATCTGTCTGTAAGCCGTTGTTTTAGCAGTTCAATTACAGCATACTCTGCGCAACTTTACGTTACTAAATTAAAACAAACAGATATGAAAAAGTTGGGTGGAATCATTGTTATCGTTTTAATGAGTATAGGAATTTCAACCAAAGCCGAAGAAGTGCTGAAGGGAAAAGTAATTAATGTGATTGATGGAAATACTTTTGAGCTGATGGCAGAAGACAATGAATCCTATAAGATTGTTTTATTTGGCGTGGATAGTCCGGAACTAGGACAAGAGTATGGCGACAAAGCAAAAAAGCTTCTCGAAAAATTATTACTCAACAAAAGCATCACGACTACTATACAAGGTAAAGACAGATGGGGCAATCGACTTGGCGTTACAGTATTAGAGAAAGATCTTGATCCACGCATTGAACTACTTTCAGCAGGCCTTGCATGGACTGCCGAGAAAAACCCTCTGCAGGAGCTAGAAGCTGTGAAAGAAAAAGCAAAGCAAAAAGGAAAGGGGCTTTGGAAAGAAACTGATCCTACACCTCCCTGGATTTACCGCAGGCAACAAACGATGCTGCAAGCAAAGACAAGCTAAAATAAACCGTATAATCATACGTTATAACTCCAGCTATGCAAAACTTGACGCTGGGGTTATTTATTACAGCTGCGGCATTTGTATTTTCATTTGCCGCGCGAGCTCAGGACAACACACTGGGCGACAGACATGAAGAAGTCACTACAAAGGCTTCAAAGAAAAATTATCGCATTCATCTTTCACGAAAGCAACGCCTCCTGCTTCGGCACCCGAAAGTGAAACACTCTGCAGAGTATGAATTTTATGCCCGCGTAGAAAAAGTTGCGAAAGAAAAACAAAAGATGCTTCGCAAGATGGCCAAGCCACAATACTCAAATTACCTTTACTTTGGTCATAAAAGCCCACCTAAAAAACATTTACCATTCCAAATGCGTTACTGCAAGGAATGCGGCATCAGACATTAAATTGAAATCGTTTGCTATTACTGGTAGAGAAGATTTCAGCAGTCATTTGAAACATAGCCGCGGGTTGGTTAACTTTGGGAAGTTAAATACTTTTCCTTGCTCGAAGAATTCAAAAACGCATTTGATAGGCCCAACAATGGGCATGTGCAGTTGATCATAATCAATTCAGTTGTATTTATTACTCTCTCCATTTTTTATGTCATATCAAGGTGGACGGGCTTAAGTGACTTGTATCTCGTGCTTGAAAAAAACTTTTGGGTTCCCAGTCCGATTCATGAATTCTTCTTAAGACCATGGACTTTGTTTACCTATTTTTTCAATCATGCAGATATATGGCACATATTCTTCAATATGTTAGTCCTTTACTGGTTTGGGAAATTATTTGTTGAATACCTTGGAAGTGACAAGTTGATCGCGCTCTATATTCTAGGCGGAATAACTGCAGCCATTTCTTATCTTTTGATCTATAACGTAATTCCCGCGCCTGATTTCCTTGCCCAAGAGAGCAGACTTGCCGGAGCATCCGGAGCAATTTTCGCGATAATGGTTGGTGCAGCAACACTTCTTCCCGACTACACATTCTTTTTATTGTTTTTAGGTCCAGTGCGGATAAAATACATTGCAGCGTTTCTTCTGTTCCTATCATTCATTGGCACGGTCAAAGAGAATGCTGGCGGAAATATCGCACACCTTGGTGGTGCCTTAATGGGATTTATCTACATCAAACAACTTCAAGCTGGTGTAAACTGGGGAAGCTGGGTGACAGCAACCCTTGAGTTTGTTAAGAATCTTTTTAAACCAAGGCCAAAAGTAAAAGTCACTTATCGCAAGTCAGAGCCGAAGCCAAAAAGTTCTACTGCATCAAGTAAAGCATCACAAGAAGAAATTGATGCCATTCTTGATAAAATTTCAGATCACGGTTATGAGAAGCTCACCAAAGAAGAAAAGGAAAAGCTTTTCAACGCCAGCAAAAAATAATTCACATTGAAAAGACTGGTAGATTTAAGCCATGTTATAGAACATGGTATGATAACATATAAGGGCTTACCCGCCCCGATCATCTGTGATTACCTTAGTCGCGAAGACTCTAAAAAATTTTATTCAGAAGGAACCGAGTTTCAAATCGGGAAGATTGAAATGGTTTCCAAT
>CAZNCO010000626.1:0-3228 GCA_964571345.1 uncultured Ohtaekwangia sp. | reverse complement strand
CGGCAATAGTGAGTGATACACTTAATCCAGAAATTGCCATTCGCTATTCTTCTGATAATTTTTTGAAAGACCTTCCCGACAAACCTGTTTGGGTGGATGGGTCAGGCCTTTCACGATATAATCTATTTACCCCCAGATCGATCGCGAAATTGTGGGAGAAAATTTATGAGAAGATTCCTGAATCTCGATTGCTGCCACTCCTCGCCACTGGAGGTAAATCAGGAACGATCAAAAATTATTACCAAGCTGAAAAACCTTTTATCTACGGAAAGACAGGTTCTCTTTCCAACAATCACTGCTTAAGCGGTTTTATTTATACTAAAAAGGGACACATGCTTATTTTTAGTTTCATGAATAATAACTTTGTGACCCCTATCAAGGAAGTGCGCGAAGTAATGCAATCAATTTTGAAACAAGCCTATGAAAAATATTAACATCATTTTACTTTTTATCGTTTTGACTTTCGGCTGTACGCAAGCTCAAGACAGTCTGGACATGAAGATTGGACAGATGATTCTGATTGGCATGCCAAAAGCGGAAGTAGACTCAGCAGTTCTTCAAGATGTACGCAAAGGAAAAGTGGGTGCACTTATTTATTTTGAAAAGAATGTGCCCAAGTCAACAAGCGCTTTTGCAGCTCTGAAAAAAATGAGCTGGACATATCAGAAGGCTGCTAAGATTCCCTTGTTCATCTGCATCGATCAGGAAGGAGGAAAAGTAAATCGCCTCAAAGAAAAATACGGATTCACGAAATCAATTACCGCAGCGGCTATCGGAAAATCAAAGTCATTGGATTCAGCGAGATTTTATGCAGAAGCAACGGCTGCAACATTAGCCGGTGTGGGCATCAATGTAAATTTTGCTCCCTGCGTGGACGTAGCTGTTAATCCTAATAATCCCGTGATCGTAAAATTTGAACGATCGTATTCAGCCAATGAAGACAGTGTAGCCCTTTTCGCAAAAGAAGTTGTGAAGGCGCATCGGAAATATGGAATCATAACCTCGCTCAAACACTTTCCGGGTCATGGCAGCTCGAAAGATGACACTCATTTCGGCTTAGCTGATGTGACTAAAACCTGGAACGAAAGAGAACTTAAACCATACAAAACTTTGCTTGACTCTGGCTATGTGGATGGAATAATGACCAGCCATATCGTTAATAAAAACCTTGATAAGAAAGGACTTCCCGGCACGCTTTCAAAAAGTGTGATAGATAGCTTGCTGAGAAAAAGAATTGGATTTAACGGGGTAGTTTTTTCAGATGATATGCAAATGCAGGCCATCACAAGTCATTACGGATTTGAAGAAGCGATCAAACTTGCTATTAATGCAGGAGTAGATATCATGTGCTTTTCAAACAACATCCAGGGAAATGAAATTCGCACAGTTGATAAAGTACATTCCATCATTAAAAAATTTGTTGCCTCAGGAGAAATTTCGAAGAGTCGCATCGATGAATCTTTCAAACGGATAATGGATCTGAAAAAGTTGATTCAAAATACAGAAACACAGCGCCTACAACTCCAGCTTCAAAAAGTAACGGAGCAGGCCCGCAAGGCACAACAACAAGCATTGCAGCAGCAAAAGTTGGCGGAGGAGCAAGCGCGAAGGGCAGAAGAGGCTTTACGAAAAAGCAAGTCAAAATCTAAGAACTAAGTCATCATGTGTTTTGAATTTGTAAAAGCGGTAAATGCAGAAATTCCTATTCTGATAAGCGTGCCGCATTGTGGCGTTCAATTTCCGGAAGAGGTAAAAGATCAATTTGAACCTAAATTGATTTCTGCCCCCGATGATACGGATTGGTTTGTTGATCAACTCTATGATTTTGCCCCAGTAATGGGAATGAGTATGATTGCCGCAAAATATAGCCGTTGGGTAATTGACTTGAATCGGGATCCGCAAAGCAAACCACTTTATACTGATGGAAGAATTATTACAGGGTTGTGCCCAACCACAACTTTTCTTGGCGAGCCACTTTACAAAGACAAACGAACCGAAATTGACCAGCCGGAAATAGATCGCAGACTTGAAAAATATTATCGGCCCTATCATCAAAAAATAGAAGAAGAGATTTTAAGGCTTAAAAATAAATTCGGCAAAGTTTTATTGTGGGATTGTCATTCCATTCGTCAATTCGTTCCCACTATTCAAAAAGAAAAATTCCCTAATTTAATCTTAGGAGATGCGGACGCCACTTCGGCATCACCAGGATTGATTGAGACCACGTTGAGAAGTTTAGAAACGGGCGAGTTTGAAGTAAATCATAATCATCCGTTCAAAGGCGGCTACATCACACGCCATTTTGGAAAACCTGCTGATAGTATTCACGCTTTGCAATTGGAAATGGCCAAGGTGAATTATATGGATGATTCTGAAACTAAATATGATAAGGCGCGCGCAGACAAGATACGTGAAATTTTAAAAGCAACTTTTCAGAAATTGGCGGAAAGGCTTGTCTGATTATTTGACCTTGTGAATTTTTGTGCCGGTAAAAAATCCACCTTTAATTAAATCGATCAACTGGGCAGGAGTGGGGTTGATCTGATAGAAAGTATCATCCTTCTTTTTTATTTCCGTCACCTTCATTTTTTTCGAAAGCCGTTTTAGAATCTCTTTTCGTTTCAAATCGTCATTCAAATCAATAGATAGAAATTCAATGTCTCCGTTTCGATGTTGTTTAATCAACCTTAATACCCACTGGTTTCCGGATCTGAAATTGACGAAATAATAGTCCTGATAGAACTTCAGTGTAAGTGTGTCGCTCAGCGTTCCTCGGTTTAGCCAATCCTTATCGTTTTTGTCTTTGACATGATAACCCCATGATTCGATTATAAGCGTGTCACTAAATTCTCCGGTAGTTATATCTCTTGTTTGGAAATAGCCGCGAAGATTGGTAGGTACTTCTTTCAATGGCATGACTCCTGCCGGTTGTGTCTCAGGAAAGCTTACTTCTTTACAAGACCAAAGCATCGCGCCCCAAAAGCTTGCCAGTAAGATGTATTTCATCTGTTAATAATTTTTGTTTAAAGTCAGATGGGATTCGCATTAAGAAGATCTACCATCAGTCACAACTCTATTTATGTTATGCTCATTTCACGGGTTCGACTCCGTTTGTGACAAAAATCCCTTTTTTCTTTCAGCAAGTTAACGGTATTTTTGGCGATCGGTTTTATATATGATTAATCTCTTCTATTCATTTTTGGTATGGCTCCATCCAGTGCACATTTC
>CAZNCO010000625.1:0-3238 GCA_964571345.1 uncultured Ohtaekwangia sp. | reverse complement strand
GTGCAGCGGGCATTGCCAGACTAATTGGTGTAACACTATTTGTAATGAATCTGAAAGTGGGATCTAATGACCTGTTCCGATCTACATTGATTGTTTTCAGAATGTCGATGTCTACATTTTGGCACGATGCATTCTGACAAAATCTCAACACCAATAGTAGAATTGCTACGTATTTCGACATCTAAAAGTATAATTTAATGATTATATGTAAAGTCAAATTTAAGGCTTTAGAATTTCAGGTAAAACCCTTTGCCTACTGGAAAACAAAAGTGAAGCATGAAGGGCTTATAGATAATTACTATAGCATTATAAACATAGTCAATTTGATTTATTAGCCGCGCTGTTGTAATCTTGAAAATAATTTTAGTAATACAATCAATTTTAAATCTATACTACAACAAATGGAAAAACACACATCATCAAGCACACACCCACACACCATGAACGGAGAAAGCAAGTGCCCGTTTCACGGTGGTGCACTCAAACAAAGCGCTGGCGGTGGCACACGCAACACTGACTGGTGGCCTAACCAATTAAAACTAAACATTCTACGTCAGCATTCTTCGCTCTCAAACCCCATGGACGAAGCTTTTAACTACGCAGAAGAGTTTAAGTCACTTGATCTGAAGGCTGTAAAGAGCGACATCTTCAAATTGATGACCACTTCGCAGGATTGGTGGCCAGCAGATTATGGTCATTATGGCCCATTCTTTATACGAATGGCTTGGCACTCTGCTGGAACGTATCGTATTTCTGACGGTCGCGGTGGCGCAGGCGCAGGTGCTCAGCGTTTTGCACCGCTTAACAGCTGGCCCGATAATGCAAACCTTGACAAAGCACGTTTGTTGCTTTGGCCGATTAAACAAAAGTATGGAAAGAAAATATCCTGGGCTGACTTAATGATTCTTGCAGGAAACTGCGCACTTGAGTCTATGGGATTCAAGACCTTTGGTTTTGCAGGGGGGCGTGAAGATGTTTGGGAACCGCAGGAAGATGTGTATTGGGGATCGGAGACTACGTGGCTCGGAGATAAACGGTACACGGGCAATCGTGAACTTGAAAATCCCTTGGGTGCTGTTCAAATGGGACTAATCTATGTGAATCCGGAAGGACCTAATGGAAATCCAGATCCACTTGCAGCTGCAATTGATATTCGTGAAACTTTTGGCCGAATGGCGATGAATGATGAAGAAACAGTAGCGCTGATAGCAGGTGGTCATACATTTGGAAAAACGCATGGTGCTGCAGATCCAGGTAAATATGTTGGTCGCGAACCAGCAGCGGCAAGCATTGAAGAGCAAGGCCTTGGATGGAAAAATACTTTTGGCAGTGGCAATGGTGTGAACACCATTACCAGCGGATTGGAAGGAGCATGGACAACTACTCCAACAAAGTGGAGCAACAACTTTTTTGAAAACCTTTTTGGCTTTGAATGGGAGTTGACGAAGAGCCCAGCTGGTGCTCAACAGTGGAAGCCAAAAGGTGGAGCTGGTGCGGGTACTGTACCTGACGCGCATGATCATTCAAAGAAACATGCACCCACTATGCTGACGACTGATCTTGCCTTGCGATTTGACCCTGCTTACGAGAAAATTTCAAGACGCTTTTACGAGCATCCTGATGAATTTGCAGACGCCTTCGCTCGCGCGTGGTTTAAACTAACACATCGCGATATGGGCCCTATCTCTCGTTATCTCGGACCGGAAGTTCCAAAAGAGGTATTGATCTGGCAAGACCCCATTCCAGCTGTTACACACAAATTGATTGACGATAACGACATCAAAACCTTAAAGAGCAAAATACTTGCTTCTGGATTGTCTGTATCAGAATTAGTATCCACTGCATGGGCTTCGGCATCTACTTTCCGTGGCTCTGATAAACGGGGTGGAGCAAATGGTGCCCGTATTCGTCTAGCTCCTCAAAAAGATTGGGAAGCAAACAACCCCGCTCAACTTGCTAAGGTTTTGAAGGCACTTGAAGCCATTCAAAAAGACTTCAACGCAAACGGTAAACAGGTTTCACTTGCAGACCTGATCGTACTGGGTGGATGTGCTGGAATCGAAAAGGCTGCAAAGAACGCTGGCCATGAAGTTACAGTACCTTTTACACCGGGTCGTGCCGATGCATCTCAAGAACAAACAGATGTAGAATCCTTTGCTGTGCTTGAGCCAGCCGCTGACGGGTTCCGCAATTATCTGAAGAAAAAACATACAGCCTCCGCTGAAGAATTGTTAATCGACAAAGCACAATTATTGACATTAACGGCACCTGAAATGACAGTCTTATTGGGTGGTTTGCGTGTGCTCAATACAAACTTCGATCGCTCAAAATTGGGGGTATTTACAAATCGCCCTGAGTCTCTCACTAATGACTTCTTTGTAAACCTGCTTGATATGGGTACTACCTGGAAAGGAATCGCAGGTTCTGAAGATGTTTTTGAAGGGCGGGATCGCAAGACAGGAGAAGTGAAGTGGACTGCTACTCGGGTTGATCTCATATTCGGGTCTAACTCTGAACTTCGTGCCATCTCAGAAGTATATGGATGGTCAGATGCTCAAGCTAAATTTGTGAAAGACTTTGTTGCAGCATGGAACAAGGTTATGAATTTAGATCGCTTTGACCTGGCATGATTTAGAATAAAATAATTTCGTGTGAAGAGGTGGCCTAGTAGTGGGCCACCTTTTTTGTTTTTCAGCAAAAGACTTGCGTAAATAAATTCCTGGCGGCATATCCGTTAGGATCATCACTTTTAAAGTGATTTCAATACGACACTTTAAAAGTTTAATGATCGAAATCATCGGGGCATTGGGCGATTATCATTTCAACTCGCTTATGCGGCACCTAACTTTACCCCACTAAACTTTTTCTGTGTTCAGGCATAAAGAGGTCAATCAAACTTTTAAAAGGGGTAACATTTAAAAATGAAATTGTCATGAAGATAAAAACAGCCTCTTTAAAACAAGTAGCTTGTAATTCTCCTCCTGAATTTTAGAAGGCTAATTTCAAAAAAAAGATGATTGAACAATCATGAATGTCATATTAAACTACACACAAACAAACCTACAGTAAAATGAAAACAACATATCTATCAGTTATTGGGTTACTAGCTATTTCATTTTTCAGTTGCGATCAAAAAGAAAAAGCTCACCTTCAATTTAGGATTGATTCATTGAACAATGCCTTAACCGAAAGTAAAAAAACGGAAGTAGCAATGAATGAAGTAGGCATAATGCTCGAC
>CAZNCO010000624.1:0-3248 GCA_964571345.1 uncultured Ohtaekwangia sp. | reverse complement strand
CCCCATGCCGCTCTCACCTACCATCGTCTGCAAGCCATCCGGAAAACGCTGCAAGGTTCCTTCCATACCGGCAGCTATGGCAGCTGCGCGCACTTCATCGTCAGTAGCATCCGGGCGTTTATAACGAATGTTGTCTGCAAGCGTGCCGCGAAAGATCGAACCATCGGCATTCACAATACCAATCTGCGCACGCACCGAAGACGCATCACAGTCGTTAATGTTTGTTCCATCGATCACAATCTCTCCGCTGTTGGGCGAATATAATTTCATGATCAGATCAATAGCTGTGGTCTTGCCTGCACCCGAGCCGCCTACAATGGCTGTTACTTTTCCAGGCTCTATCGCAAAAGACATCCCTTTCAGAATTTCCCTTTCGGGAACATAACTGAAATGAACATCTTTGAATTCCACTTTGCCTTGTGTGATCTTCAGGTCTTTGCCACCCTGTTCTTCTACATTGTTATCTACCAATTTGAAAGCGCGTGTGATGGACGCAATGTTCTGCTGCAACTCTACCCACAAACTCGAAAGCGCATCGAGCGGATCGTACAAGCGATCAAGGTACGCCACGAACATCACCACGTCACCAGGCGTAAGCTGACGCTCCAGCGTGAGATAACCTCCATACCCCAGCACCAGCGTGCTCGACACGCGCGTGAGGGCAGACTCCCAGAAAATATATTTATGTGCGAGCTTCGACCTCTTTACATAATCCATGTAGGCACCATTCGCAGAAGCGGTGAAACGTGCTACCTCGCGAGCTTCTGCACCGGAAAGTTTTACCGTCTTGATACCACTCAGTGCATCCTGGATACGCGCTGATACTTCCTCCCATCGTTCATAATACGAGGCCAGGCCCGATTCCAACTTGATGGCCGAGAGCCAAGCGATATATAAATAAAAAGGAATGATGGCGAGTGAAATAAAGGTGAGCGTTACATTCTGCCAAAACATGATGGCAAGAATACCTGCCAGGCTGATCACCTCCGGAAGTATCTGCTGCGAAAAGCCATTCACAATGCCCGACACTTCTTCCTGCTGATTGATTTGCTTCGACAGCGCACCACTCGATCGCTTTCCAAAAAAGCCCAGTGGCAACCGCAGCACGTGACCAAATGTTTTTTGAATAAATCCCTGCTCAATGCCGCACGACAATTTCACATTCAGGTTATCTCCCAGATACCGGAATGCGTAGCCGATCACGCTCACCACAAAGAGCAACCCGGTAGCCCACATCAACGTGTTCACTGCCTGCTTCGGAGTACGGCCGGCAACTCTGTTTCGCTTGTGGGGCTTTTTGATTTTAGAATGCATCACGCCCACTTCCGGATCAACTGAAACACTGTCTACCGTTACGGTATCATAGGCCACATTGGTTGAATCCACCACCGAATCCGGCTCGGAAGAAAATTGTCGCGTGATAAAAGAGCTGATGGGGTCGTCTTCCTCTTCAACGCCAAATTTCTGCTCGGTCTCTACCCGCGCCTGGCGCACAAACAAACCGGCAATGTCATTGATGGCCTCGCGGTAGATGAGTGGTTCAATCAGGCTCACGCCCGTGCTGAGCATGCTGATGAGTACCACCAGCAGAAATGTTTTCCTTTGCGGGATGATTAGACGGAAGATACTCGTCCAGATTGCTTTTTTACTGAGGGGTTCGTTTGCCATCCGATACTATCTTGTTTCTATAAAAATAGAACGATTGGCCAGATAAAAAAATAAGGGCGGTCAGATGTGGCGATGAAATTTATTCGGTTCTTAGTGCTAATCACTCATATCCGAGAGGAAACCAAATACCTCTTAATGTCGGGTCTTTCATATTGGGAACGACATGCCTTTGGTCCAGGGTGCTGATGTCAATATTTTCCTTTTGATCCCTTAATTCAGGAATCTCTTGTCCTTTGAAAATATTTTCTTTAACTATGGAAAGTGCATCGTTAAAGTTGAGCGCTGTTACTCCACACCCGATCTGCAGTCCTGGCGGAAGTTTATCAGCATTTGTAGAATCGAATTTTAACCAGTAGCGTATCACTGCATATTAAAATTTAAAGCACATCGCCCGTAGGTCCAAAATATCCAAGGCATGAGCGAAAATCTTCGTTAACATATCATCCGGCCATTGACAGACAGGATCACTCGTTAAGATTGAGTCCGAAGGTTGAAAACTGCTGATGGTTTCTGGTTAAAACAATTAGCGACCAGTTTGCTGTCAAGGAAGTTTTTCCGTTAACCGTCACTTCCATTTTCAGTTCTGATTTAGGCTTCGATGATTTAATAATATACTGGGCCATGTTGCTATCCACTGTGAATTTATAGGGTGTCGTTAGCGCTTTCAACGTTTTTCTTTCTTCGTACATATGCAAGTCAAACTTCATCGGTTTATCTGAAGATATGGTGACTTCAACTTTTTCGTTGTCAATAGTCTTGAACGAGAATAATGCCCAGCTTACGCTTAATGCAAGCGCAATGCTCATCAAAATAGTTATTCGTTTCATACGTGTTGGTTTTATTTTTTAATAACTGATAATTTTAGAATCATTAGTGTCATATTCCTGCGATTTTCTTTTACTCTCCCAGAGTCGCAGACTAACCTAATTTAAGAAAACAAAACTTAATTGCAACATGCGCCCAGAAATGGGTCGTCACCTGATTTCTTCAATTTTGCCGTTGTCATTGATTCGATATTTTTTCCTGGTGACACTCAGCGAGTCCGTTCCTGGAATCTCGTCCGTCTCATCGCTATTTAACTTTCTAGTCACTACGCTGTCTGTTAAAAGTAGTTCTTTGTTTTCAGTCAACGTTATTATGTTTGTCGAGAAATACCCCATGTCTCCGCCTGCAGTTGGGTACATGGAGAAAGAATCAATGAGTTTTCCTTTTTTATCGTATGTTGCCAAAATTGGCATCACAATGTCTGCTGCGCCAATTGCTATTATGGCTATGTAGTCGTTGGTTTGATAGATTTTTCCGTATGGGTTGAAAGCTGGATCGATTGCCTGGATATTTTTGATTAGTTCATCACTAATCGTTAGTAAACTGTCACCGGTAATTTGTTTGTTGGAGCTAAAGATTAAAGGCTTCTTCAGAGCCGGTAATTTCTCAAGTAATGGATAAAGTCCGTTGTCCGATTTGTCGGTCAAGTCTGTTTGATCCACCTTCGCGGCTTGCTGATGACCGCAACTAAAAAGCAGAAGTTGTACTAACCCCCTATAAGTTGGACAGAATCATTATTTAAAATGTGTAGTGCT
>CAZNCO010000623.1:0-3258 GCA_964571345.1 uncultured Ohtaekwangia sp. | reverse complement strand
GAATGAGAGTGGGTATAAACTGATTGATGAGTTGTTGAATGTACAGTCCGCTGAAAAAGATCAGCCGGTGATTGTGAATCTAAAGCACTTGATCAGTACGCGGGTAGAAACATTCTTCAAGGATCATGCTTTGAAAAAGGGAATCCAGATTTCTACGGCTATTGAAGATCACCTTGAGATTTATACAGAGCCTTTTGCCCTGGGGCGCATTCTTGATAATCTGATTTCAAATGCATTGAAATTTTCAGAACCTAACGCTATGGTGTTTATTAAAGTATTGAGCGTGGAAGAGGCTGTCTATATTTCGGTTCAGGACCAGGGGCCTGGAATCAGCGAAGCGGATCAAAAGCATTTGTTCAAAAAATTCAGCAAGCTTACCGCTCGCCCTACGGGTGGGGAATCATCTACAGGCTTGGGCTTGTCGATTGTAAAGAGATTGGTAGAGCAACTGCAAGGCGAGATTTCAGTAAGAAGCGAACTTGGCAAAGGCACAGAATTTATCATCCGCTTAGACAAGAAAATACTAAACACTAGAAGTGTAGAGGAAGCCGCACGCAACCACTTTGCTTCGTCATAAACTGTTTGAACACCTACAGCTCAGCTAAGATTTTTACTACGGATGAGTTGATTTCAAAAATAATGCCTTCATGCTCCAGAAGGTTTTAAATTATTCCCGCTGAGGCATGAAGGCACTCGTAAAGAAACAAATCACTGCTTCGGTCTCAGCTTTGCCACCTCTTCAGGTTTAATGGCATCGGCCTTGTTGCCAAAGGTATTTCGCACATACGTGAGTACATCCGCAATTTGCTGATCGCTGAGGAACGCGTGAGCCGGCATGGCATTGTTGTATGTTTCTCCATTGATCACCATGGGTTTGCTCAAACCATTCAACAGTACGTTGATCACCTCTTTCTTGGCGCCTGTTACGATTTCAACTTTAGAAAGAGGCGGGTTCATGCCAGGGGCACCTTTGCCATTATTCATGTGACACTGAACACAGAATTTGTCGTACACCGCTTTGCCCGCGAGCAATTCCGTTGGTACAGGTTCAGGATTTTCCAAAGGCAGTGGCTTGAACAAATGGTGATCCACAGCCGCTGGCATCTCATCTTTGTAATACACAATGCGCCAGATGCGTCCATGTTGGGAATCAGAAATGTAAAGCGATCCATCCGGTCCTTCTGCCAAACCACATGGACGGAAGAATGCGTTGGCCGGGCTGGTGATGGCAGGCTGACCGATAAAGCCGTCAGCAAATACTTCCCACTTGCCCGAAGGCTTGCCATCTTTCATCGGGATGAAAACAACTTTAAATCCTTGCTGCTCGTGGCCGAGGCGGTTCCAGCTTCCGTGAAAAGCAATGAATGCTCCATGTTTATATTTCTCAGGAAAGAGATCGCCTTTATAAAACAATAGATCGTTGGGAGCCCAGTGACCTGGAAATCCTACAAGCGGATCTTTTGCTTTTTCGCATCGCTCCGCTTTTGTACCATCGCCACCATATTCAGGGTTCATTAGCTTCTTGCCTTGAATGTGATCGTAGTAACAATAGGGCCAGCCCATATCGTCACCCTGATTGAGATCAAAAAATATTTCCGAAGGCAGCTCAAGGTTTTGTTCTTCGGTATACAACTCAGGCCAGAAGCGGTGCAGATCATCGCGGCCATGCTGCACGGCAAATAAACGATCTACATCAAAATTCCAGGTGAGTGCTACCGCATTGCGGATGCCCGTAGCATACCGATGTGCTAAATCTTGCACTTGATTGAGTTGGTTCTCGTCAAACTTCCAAATGCCTGCACGTGTTTCCAGTTCTTTGCAAGGATCATCGCCTTTGGTTTTGGGTTGACGCAGTTCGATCTCGCAGTCGTTGCTGAGTGAGCCCACATTCACATACATACCACCTTTGTTATCAAACGTGAAAGGCTTCTCCATGTGGCCACCACCGTCTACTAATGTTACCAGGGTGTCGCGCGCATCAGCAGGCAGCAAGTCTCCTTCTGCAAGTTTAGAACGGTACACATGCAACCGATCCGAGTAATACAGATACCCGTTATGCAATTCGATGCCCGTGCCGTTCACGTTGCTATAGCTTTTGAAAATATCGGCCCGACCATCACCTGTGGTATCACGCATCGCTACGATGCCTTTGCCTTCGCCATTGAGGCGGGCCAGGTGCAGGTAGATATCACCATTGGCATTGATGGCCATGTGCCGCCCGCGCCCCAATGTATCTACTACTACTACCGCACCGAATTTTTCGGGCAGCGTGATGCCTCCGTTATCTTTATCAGGAACGAGAATAACTTTTTTTTCAGGAGCCGTGCACGAAGCCAAAGCCACGATAGAAAGTGCAAACAGAAATGATCTTGTCATAACACAAAAAAGTTTTAAGGATGCGAATATAAGGCAACGGAGGCGATGAAAGATCAAATTTTTTGCAGACGGAAATCAATTTAACGGGCAGTGGTGTCTTCTGTCCGGTGTCGTCCAGCACGATTAAAATAATGTTAGGGGCGATGCATTCGTTAAAGAGATAATGCATTTCCCTCGGCTTCGTAATGGATGGGGTATAACAAAAGCGTGTGATACCCGAGGAACACAAGACCACCCCCAAAGGTGATACCGGAGGTATCCCGTGGTTATATAGGGACGGGATAACCACGGCTCACCCTCGGGTCAACCACGGGATAACCTCGGGACATCCCTGCTTTTGAGGAACACTGTTTGGTAAACCTAATCTCAGATTTTCATTACACATCTTTCAGAGAACCGGTACTTTATGCATGGATTTCGTTTATAAAACTCTAAATTGTTGTAGGCAATTGCGCTCATGAAGACAAACCATAAAATAGGGAGTGTATTCTTAAAATTATTTTGTTTAGGAACCGGGACTTTTCTCGGAATACTCTGCTTACTCTTTTGGTTCTTCATAGTTAAAGACTTTAGCGGTGTTGGACTGGTTGGGATAATTTGTATTAGCGTAATTTCTATTGGGGGAATTTCTGCCGGGAGTGGATTATTTAGAACAATTGAAATTGACGAAGGAACAAAAATGATTTCAGTGACAGCTTGGAGGATTTTTAGAAAAGAATGGACAAGGAACGAGATCAGCGGATACAAAATAGAATCATATGCGACTAAGTATGGGGACTTTGAAAGGACTTTAATTGGAACAAAGAACGGGGACCAAATCTGTATTTTTGAAAGCTCCCCTAAAAATAGTAGCGATTATAAATAGAGTTTAATCGTTAAAAT
>CAZNCO010000622.1:0-3269 GCA_964571345.1 uncultured Ohtaekwangia sp. | reverse complement strand
TTTCCTGTTCATAATAAAATCGGCTTCATCCACGAGCAGTTCACGTCCGATTATGTGAATAAACTCGTGATTCCAGAACTGAGATCAACGGTGCGCCAGGTAATGGGCCGCTACACAGCTGAAGAAATTTACTCTACCAAACGGGCGGAAGTTGAAACAGCTATTAAAGATGAGACCGAAAAGATTTTGAATGCCAACAATGTAAAAGCTACAGCCGTTTTGATCCGCTCCATCGGACTTCCCGCTCAGATCAAGGCCGCTATCGAAAACAAGCTTCAGCAACAACAAGAGTCGCTTGCCTATCAATATCGCCTCGACAAAGAAAAAAGCGAAGCTGAACGTAAGCGAATTGCAGCAGAGGGTGAGTCGCGGGCAAACAACATTATTAATAATAGCTTAACGGACAAATTATTGAAAATGAGAGGAATAGAAGCGACTCTGGAGCTTTCAAAATCTCCCAATTCTAAAATTATAGTGGTTGGGTCTGGAAAAGACGGAATGCCACTTATACTAGGAAACAACTAATTATTGAACACTCCTTTTTTCTGATAACTCTTCATTCTATCTTTAAAACGAAAGTTTAAAAATTCAACGTATGGCTAAGACCGCAGAACTGGTCATTGACGGAAAATCATATAAGCTACCCATCGTAGAGGGAAGCGAAAACGAGTTGGGCATTGACATTGGAAATTTATTAGAGACTGCCGGAGTCATCACACTCGACCTTGGTTACAAAAATACCGGAGCAACCAAAAGTGCTATCACTTTTTTGGATGGCGACAAAGGTATTCTTCGTTATCGTGGCTACTCCATTGAAGACCTGGCAGCTAAATCTACATTCCTGGAAGTAGCATACCTGCTGATTTTCGGAGAGCTTCCCATGGCTGACCAACTTGCCAAGTTTTCGGAAGACATCAAGAAGCACACCATGGTGCACGAAGACACTCGTAAAATATTAGACGGATTCCCTTCCACTGCCCACCCCATGGGAGTGTTGGCATCCATGTTCTGTGCTCAAACTGCCTTTTATCCTGAAGCACTGGATCCCAACCGCTCTGCGGAAGGAGTTTACCTGAGCATCGTTCGCTCCCTGGCAAAAATGCCAACGTTCGCTGCATGGGCGTATAAAAATGCCATGGGCCACCCGGTGAATTATCCCGACAACTCACTCGACTACTGCTCACGCTTTTTAAAGATGTTGTATGCATTACCTGCCGAACACTATGAAGTAGATCCTGTTGTGGCTGATGCTCTTGACAAACTTCTGATTCTTCATGCCGACCATGAGCAAAATTGCTCTACTTCAACAGTGAGAATAGTTGGCTCATCAAAGGCAAGTATCTACTCATCCATTTCAGCTGGCATCAACGCACTATGGGGACCTCTTCATGGTGGCGCTAATCAGGAAGTGATCATCATGCTCGAAGAAATTAAGAAAGATGGTGGCGATATTGAAAAGTGGATCAACAAAGCAAAAGACAAAAACAGTGGCTTCCGGCTGATGGGCTTTGGCCATCGCGTATATAAAAACTTTGACCCGCGTGCCAAAATCATTAAGAAAGCCGCAGACGATGTACTCGGCAAACTTGGCGTAAACGATCCTGTTTTGGAAATCGCCATGAAACTGGAAGAAGTTGCGCTGCGCGATCCTTACTTCATCGAGCGTAAGCTTTATCCTAACGTAGACTTCTATTCTGGAATTATTTATCGTGCACTGGGTATTCCGGTAGATATGTTCACTGTAATGTTTGCCATGGGTCGCCTACCAGGATGGATAGCACAATGGAAAGAACTTCGCGAGAACAAAGAACCTATCGGCAGACCAAGACAAATTTATACTGGTCAGAATCTGAGGCCTTATGTGCCGATCTCTAAGAGATAAAATCATTTGAAGTAATTATATTTAAAGGCTGGATTTAACCCAGCCTTTTTTATGGCACTACTTGATGACTTTAACACGGCAGTATCGCAATCTAAAGATTTGCCTTCACGCCCATCTAATGAAGACTTGCTACAACTTTATGCTCTTTTTAAACAAGCTACTGAAGGCGATGTAACAGGAGATCGTCCCGGAGGGTTTGATTTCAAAGGCATTGCCAAGTATGATGCCTGGGCAGAAAAGAAAGGTGTAGACAAAGACAAGGCCATGCAAGATTATGTAAATCTGGTGGAGCGACTGAAGAAGGAACTCGCATAAGAAGTGAATCTTTTTTACCAACCAGAAGTCAGGCAAGGTATTTTACATCTTGATGCGGAAGAATCGCATCATGCCGTGCGCGTGCTGCGATTAACGGAAGGGAATGAAATTCAACTTACTGATGGAAAAGGCTTCTTTTACTTGGCTTCTATCACGAATGCAAATCCAAAGAAATGTGAATTTGAAATTTTAGAGGAGCGCGCAGTCTCGAAAAGAAAATTCAGTATTCACATCGCGATAGCTCCTACAAAGAATTCAGACCGCACCGAATGGTTTGTTGAAAAGGCGATAGAAATTGGCGTTGAGAAAATCACGTTCCTACTTTGCCAAAATTCAGAGCGCAAGAAAATCAACATCGAGCGAATTCAAAAGATTGCGGTGGGTGCCATAAAGCAATCACAACAAGCATGGCTTCCTGAAATTGTAGATATGAAAAAATTTAGCGAGGCTGTCAAAGAAAATGCTGATCAGAAATTTATTGGCGTGGTGGATTCATCCAACCCCGTGCACTTGAAACAACAGGCCGTCCCAGCTAAAAATTATTTCATCCTCATCGGCCCGGAGGGAGATTTTCGCTCTGGCGAAGTTGACCTGGCACTGAGAAGTAATTTTCAAAAAGTGAGCCTTGGTCCAAACCGGTTGAGAACAGAAACGGCCGGATTTGTTTCAATAGATACGCTGAACCTCATCAACGTTTAGCACTTATCTGTATTTTAGCTGTCTTAAATTTCAGCGTATGACAACAGGAGAAGCAAAAAAGAAAATTCAGGAGCTCACTGACCAGATCAACTACCACAATGATCTTTACTATCAGAAAAGCAAAACTGAAATATCTGATTACGAATTTGATCAGCTCCTTGAAAAACTTATTCAATTGGAGAAAGAGTTCCCTGAACTAAAACAACTTGACTCTCCAACGCAACGCGTGGGCGGAACCATTACAAAAGAATTTCCAACGGTGGTTCATGAATATCCGATGATGTCGCTCGGCAATACTTATTCGGCTCAAGAATTGGAGGATTTTGATGCACGTGTTGCAAAAGGACTGGATGGAGAGCATTATGAATATTTC
>CAZNCO010000621.1:0-3278 GCA_964571345.1 uncultured Ohtaekwangia sp. | reverse complement strand
TCCGACCTGCGCGATGGCAACGTTATAATTACCCAGACCAAATAGTTTCTTGTTTGTAAAATCCTGCTTGATAAGGTCTGTTTTATTGAATGCAGACATATTCACATTCGCAATTTCATAACCAATCAACGCGCGCATCCGTCCTTGTAGGTAAGAATGTTCGAGACTGATATTGAACACTCCTTCCTTCTTATCGTATCCGTTGTAAAATTGATTTGCACCCGTCAGGAAATTGTTTTCGTAATCCGAATAGGAAGCATTATTTACCAAATTTCCGCTGGAATTCGTATACGAAAGAGGCCTGAGGCTTTGATCCGCTGTGATTCCAAAATAGAGTAAGTTAGGATTGACCTCGTAGCCGCCTTCTGCGCGCAATCTCAAACGCGTGTTGAAGATGTAGGGTACGTCTAACCGTAAAAAGAATTCGCGTTGATCGCGGGTTGTATTAAACACAACAAAATCAATCTTGGCGCGATAGGCCGTGTAGGCAAAGAATGGATCATTCCTTTTCCCATTAAAAAAGATCGAGCCTTCGCCTCCATAGCCAAAGCCATTGATCGGGTCTGAGCTGATATCCGGGGCCCCTGTCACGTACGTACCTTCTTTCTTGTCCTTCAAGTCTTCCTCTGAAAGTTTCTTTTCTTCAGCAATAGCAAAGGGCAACGAAAGAGAATCTTGTTTTTGCTGTGCCTTACCAGCAAAAACAATAGACAATAGACTAATTACCAACCCAACATTCTTCTTGTAAGAACTCAGTTTCATAAAATACAGGTGATTTAACATAACCAATGCTCAAACTAACGAGAAGATTTTGGAGAGATTTTGGATTTCATTCCCAGCGCTGGCGAATTCTTAAATGGCAGAATTTGTTTGCTTTGAAATGACTAATCACACCTATGAAGCCTCAAATCTTCTGTTGGCCCCTCTGCATTGCGGCCAACTTTTCCTACTTTTGCGACCTTGCAAAAGGGCTTCTTAATTAAACTTATATCCATTCATGAACTCCATCAAAGAGACACACTTTCAATTCAAGAATCAATCAGGTTTTTATAAAGGAAAGGTGCGTGACGTCTACTATTTTGGTGATAAAATGGCGATGGTAGCTACTGACCGTATCTCGGCATTCGATGTAGTGTTGCCCAGAGCCATTCCCGACAAGGGAAGAGTGCTGAACCAAATAGCAGCTTTTAATCTCAGCGCCACAAAAGATATTGTACCGAACTGGGTGATTAACACCCCAGATCCAAATGTAACGATTGGTTTCAAGTGCGAGCCTTTTGCGGTTGAGATGGTGGTAAGAGGATACCTGGCCGGCCATGCTTGGCGTGAATATAAATCTGGAAAGAGAAAGATTTGTGGCGTACCGTTGCCGGAAGGATTGAAAGAAAATGACAAGCTCCCCCACGCAATCATCACTCCCACTACCAAAGCCAAAGTGGGGCACGATGAGGATATCTCCAAAGAAGATATTCTGGCTCACGGAATTGTGAGCAAAGAAGACTATGAACTGTTAGAAAATTATACCCTAAAACTATTTGCCCGAGGTGGAGAACTTGCGGCCAAACGCGGCTTGATCCTGGTGGATACCAAATATGAATTCGGCAAACAAAACGGGAAAATTTACTTGATTGACGAAGTGCATACACCTGATTCCTCGAGGTACTTCTACCAGGAAGGGTATGAAGAACGCCAGAAACGGGGCGAACCGCAAAAGCAGCTGTCAAAAGAATTTGTGCGGCAGTGGCTGATTGAAAACGGGTTTCAAGGCAAAGAGGGTCAGCAGGTTCCGGAGATGACCGATGAAATCGTGAAAGGAATATCTGACCGCTACAAGGAATTATATCACCAGGTAATGGGCGAGTCTATTTCCGCCATTAATTATTCAGGTATTTTAGAACGAATCGAAACAGCCATCGTTAATTCGATAAATTAAATTACTTTAGCCCCATATTTTAGAATCGCATGAAGTATACAATCGACAAGCAGGAAAAGTACACTTTGGTAAAGCTTCACGAAGAGAAACTTGATTCTTCGGTGGCTCCCCAATTAAAATCAGAAATGGTCACATTGCATGCCGAAGGGGTTCGAAACGTTATCCTGGATCTTTCTGAAGTAAAATACACGGATTCATCCGGTCTAAGTTCATTATTGGTTGGCAACCGTATCCTGCAGGAAGATGGCGGTATTTTCATTCTAGCCAGGCTCTCCGATCACACCATGAAGTTGATCAAGATTTCGCAATTGGATAGCGTACTCAACATTCTTCCCACCGTTGAAGAAGGTATTGATGCCGTATTCATGCACGAGATTGAGAAAGACATGAAGGACGAGAAATAACCACTTGGCGTTTCGTTTAACAATTCTAGGCTCTAGTGGTGCATTGCCTGCAATAGGCAGGTTTCCAACATCACAATACTTAACGATTCAAAACCGGCATTTTCTTATTGACTGCGGGGAAGGCGCGCAAATTCAAATGACACGATTCCTGGTTCCAACAACCAAAATCGACCATATATTCATCAGCCACCTGCATGGCGATCATTACCTGGGCCTGATGCCCTTTCTGTTTTCATTACACTTGCACAAAAGACAAAACGACCTGCATCTCTATAGCCCAAAAGGCCTTGATGAAATTATCACACTCCAGCTGAAGTACTCAAAGTCGTCCCTGAATTATAAAATCGTTTTTCATCCTTTTGATCCGGGCAAGATAGCAACGCTGTTTGAAGATGAAGTGATAACGGTGGAAACAATCCCCCTTACGCATAAGCTTGAATGCGCTGGCTTTCTCTTTCGCGAGAAGCAGAAGCCCAGGAGAATAGACAAAGAAAGATTGAAAGAAGGCATTAAGTTGCAACATCTAGTTCAACTGAAAAATGGAGAGGATATAGTCGATGAAAGTGGTAATATTCTTTACCGCAATGTTGATTACACCTTGCCTCCTAGGCCAAGTCACTCGTATGCCTATTGCTCTGATACTGCATGGAATGAGCAAATGATTGAACAAATCTCGGGCGTGAGCCTGTTGTATCACGAATCAACCTTCATGGAATCGGATAAAGAAAAAGCCCAGGAAACCAAGCACAGTACTGCAGCTCAGGCTGCTACTATAGCCAGCAGAGCCAACGTGACGAAACTTTTGCTGGGGCATTTTTCTGCGCGCTACAAGAATCTGGAGATGATATTGGAAGAGGCTCTACCTATTTTCAAAAATTCAGCATTGGCAATTGAAGGAGCTTCTTTTACCTTAGAAGAATAAACAAAACCGACTCCATCCC
>CAZNCO010000620.1:0-3282 GCA_964571345.1 uncultured Ohtaekwangia sp. | reverse complement strand
ATGTTAAATCAAATCATCCTGAAAAGGTTGACCATCCTTGTCAATTCCCGATTGAATTAGTTGAACGATGTGTATTAGCATTAACAAAGGAAAATAGTTGGGTTCTTGATCCGTTTGCAGGTGTTGGATCAACTGTCATTGGTGCAATTAAACACAATCGTAACGCCATTGGAATAGAAAAGGAAGATGCGTTTTGCAAAATCGCAAGACAAAGAATAAATGATTTGAAAGAAGGAAAACTGAAAGTAAGACCAATCAATAAACCCATTCACAAGCCAAGTGGCAATGACAAAGTATCAAGAGTTCCAGAAGAATGGCTTACGTTAAATTTCACAAACGGACATTAAATGAAAATAGCACAGAAGTATTCTCACTTGAATGGCGAAGAATATTTAATAGTACATCATAACAATCTCTATAAAGAAATTAAAGATGTAATTGCAAACATTGACGCTTCAAAATTCTTAACCAAAATCAGCAAAGAGAAAAGAAAAGTTGGCAACAATCTTTTTTCACCAATTGAACTGAACGCTGAATTTGAAAAAGAGTTTTCAAAAAAGAAATGGGCTGAAAGTCGTTATAACTACTACATTACTTTGAACCGAGAATTGATGGAGAAAAGCGTTTTAATGACAGCTAAGGAACAGAAAGAATTTCTAGTTGCTAATGGCGAGAAAGAACCAATTTATAGCTACAATCAAACAGATTTTGTTAAAGACAAAATTGCCGTTGAGGTTCAGTTTGGGAAATATGCTTTTGTTGCTTTCGACCTGTTTGTAAAACATATGCTGTTTTATTCTGGAGGAGTTATAAACTTAGGAATTGAAATTTTGCCGACTAAGAAAATGCAAGCCCAAATGAGTAGCGGCCCAGCTTACTATGAAGGAGAAGTTTATAACGTAATGAGACAAGGACGCAATAGTCCGCCAGTTCCTTTATTAATTTTAGGCATCGAGCCATAGGGAGTGACGAGGCACAAGCAGGCAACATGGGGTTTTCTGCTATGCTGGCAGACGAATATATCCTCATCTTTTTATCGCTATCAGCTGTGGTTCGGGCTGGACGAATAAATCTCAACTGTATATCTTAATTTCAACTTCAGTTTTTCAATCGGCTTCAGTTTGGGCTGGACATTCCCTGAATACCAGCACAGCAGAAAGCCCTGAACGTTATACGCAACCCTAAAGCGACATTCCGTTCAATAAGTAAGTAACAAACGGTCAGACACATTTTCATCTTCCAGAGTTTGACCTTCAAGTTGAAAACGACGCAACATAGACCGACCACAATCAACAAATATTTCATTTTCAAAAAGTCCATCAGGAATTGGCAAATCACATATATAATTACCAGACTTTTTATTCCCATCAATACTTAAAGCAACACGGACACCTTTTGATTTAGCTTTATCAATTTCGACTAACAAATCTTCGAGAAGAAAATCTTGTGCACCGTACAAAATTCCTTGACTATGGGAATACGGCGGGTCGCAATAAATTAAATCACCCTTTTTTGCTTGTGCAAACGCTTCTTTATAATCCAAATGTTCAAAGGACACATTTTTTAATCTTGACTTCCAATCTTTGATTCGAGCAGCAAAACTTTCAACAGGTATAGGAACATGGACACCGCATGGTGTGGACATATACCCATCTGCTTTCCTAAATCTTACAATTCCTCCGTAACAAGACCTTGTAAGAAAAACAAAATCTGCTCCGTTCGGTTTAGCATTGTAAGAAGCCAAAACGCTTTGATAAACTTCTTCTTTAGTTTCTTTGCCAATCCTATTCCTACGTTCAGCATACCATCCAAGCAAACCATTGGGATCTTTTGCTAACTTTTGCCAAATTTCAATGAGAGGTTTAAATGTATCAGATCCCAAACCATTCATTGGTGCGACAGTTGCAAGTATTGCACCGCTCCCAAGAAATGGTTCTATGTATCTTTTTATATCGGTCGGAAAATATCTTGTAATCTCCACAGCGAATTTTTGCTTATTGCCGACCCACTTCAAAAGTTGAGACTTTGGCGGATAGTATGTAACATATTTTTGTTCTAATGTCAACTGCATATTCTAAGAATTTTAGCGAATATAAGAACTCTTGTGTTATAATCCTAAAATGGGATATGCTATTTTGGGATATATTTTTGAGTTCGTGAAAAAAACTTTGAACAAAAAGGAGTACAAAATTCTATTGGAGCAATTATATCGGCTTCGGTTGGGTTCAGGACTTCGCCAATCAGACTTAGCAGATAAACTCCAGGTTCCCCAATCATTTATTAGCAAAATTGAAAGTGGAGAAAGAAGAATTGATTTAATAGAATTAAGAGAAATCTGCATTGCCTTAGGTTCAAATTTGAAAGAATTTATTAACGAATTTGAAAAGGCATTAACTAAATGAAAGCAGACAAACGATTTTTAAATCAGCCTTTAGATTTTTGGGCAAACATAAAATTAATCAGCCAAAAAGCAGGTTATACGGACACGAAAACAAAACAGGTTAAAATTCATACACTTGAAGAAATCAAAGCTGTTTATGAAAGTAATAATCTTGATTGTAGCAAAGTAATTGACAAGAATAATAAATTCACTGCATTAGGAAATTTAATCGTTGCTTACCTGCAACATCGTTCTGACATTTTACGCCTTCAAGTCGAACCCAACCTAATGAAACTTGCAGAGGCAAAGAAAACATTTGAAGCATTAAAGAAAAAACTGAAACCAACTTGCCCTCTCCCACTTAATAAGCAAAAAGGCGACAAGGCAGGATACGCTTATTTGACAGGAATAGTAAACATGATTATCGAAGCAAATTCCCGTGGCTTTGATTGCAATTACGACCCAAAAGAATTGACAGCTTTTACTCAAAATAAATTTCCAGTTCGTACTTTATCAAGGCGAGTTGACGGAGCATTCCCAACTGTAATAAACCCCATTGCAATTTGGGAAATCAAAGAATATTATTTCACAACAACTTTCGGGAGTCGTGTTGCAGACGGTGTTTATGAAACATGGCTTGACGGTTTAGAATTACGAGAAGTAAAAGACAATCTCAAAATTCACGTTGAACATTTCTTAATTATTGATGACCACTTTACATGGTGGACAAAAGGTCGTTCGTATTTATGCAGAATTATTGATATGCTGCACATGGGTATTTTGACAGAAGCTTTATTTGGAAAAGAAGTAATAACACAGTTGCCAGTTATTGTTAAAGGCTGGACAAAGTTGGCTAAGAAAAAAGCTCCGTAACATAGGACAGACAAGGGTATGCGTATAAC
>CAZNCO010000619.1:0-3283 GCA_964571345.1 uncultured Ohtaekwangia sp. | reverse complement strand
GAATGACTGAACCTGCTCCGAGGAACAACAATGCTTTGAAAAAGGCATGAGTGAATAAATGAAACAACGAAGCCATGTAACCAAGTCCGTGCTCACCATAGCCTGAAACTCCCAAAGCCACCATCATATAACCAATCTGTGAAAGCGTGGAGAACGCTAGCACCCGTTTAATATCAAGTTGTGTGCAAGCGATGACCGCAGCGAAAAGAGAAGTGAAACTTCCTACGTACATGATCACTTCAAGCGCATCGGGCGATGAGAAAGAATACACAGGGAAAAGTCGCGCAACCAAATACACACCAGCTACCACCATGGTTGCAGCATGGATCAACGCGCTCACCGGAGTTGGGCCTTCCATCGCATCGGGTAACCAGATGTGAAGTGGAAACATCGCAGACTTGCCTGCACCACCCATGAAGATCAACACCATAGCCCAGGTTGTTACTGACAAGCCAAGAAACATCGCTCCAGAAGTTTGTCCAATCACGGGACCATTCAAGCTGGTGAGCGTGGCGAAATCAAATGTCTCTGTGTTAAAAGACAAAATCAGAATACCAATCAAAAATCCAAGATCAGCAAAGCGCGTAACGATGAACGCTTTTTTTGATGCCGCAACAGCGGACGGCTTCTCATAATAAAAACCAATCAGCAAATAGGAAGACACGCCAACGAGTTCCCAGAAAATGTACATCTGAAAAATATTGGTCGCTACCACCAATCCTAACATCGAGAAAGTAAAGAGTGAAAGAAAAGCATAGTAACGCTGAAACCCTTTCTCGCCTTGCATGTAGCCGAGACTATAAATATGCACCATTAATGACACGGTAGTAATCACCACCAACATCATCACGGAAAGCGGATCGAGCAGAATTCCTAAATGGATTTGAAGCTTATCCGTGAACGACAACCAGAGAACTTTGAATGCTTCGACCGCCTGATAACCCTCTTCGGGATTACCGGTTGAAAAATAATTATAAGCTGTGAACCAAGATATGAGTGTAATGAACAGTAATCCTGTCGTGCCGATGATCCCGGCAACGGATGGTTTTAGTTTATCGCTCAATAACCCTAAGGAAAAGAAAACAATCAGGGGTGTGAGTAATATGAAAAGTGTGAATGAATAATTCATAGCATTAGTATTTTAGTTCATCAACATCATCCACATTCACGGTTAAGAATTTGCGATAGATGTTGATTATAAGAGCTATTGCAATGGCTGCTTCCGCTGCGGCAATCGCCATCACAATCAGCGCGAAGAAGTGTCCTTCCAAACGGTTGGGATAGAGATAGTGATTGAACGCAACGAAGTTAATGTTCACGGCATTGAGCATGAGTTCAATTCCCATCAGCATCGTAATAAGATTTCTGCGGATGAGCACACCCAGCAACCCGATGAAAAACACAAGGGCGCTGAGGATGATCATGTAGTTGAGCGGTATTTCAGATTGTAAGTTCATGACTTTGGTTTCCTTGCGATAAAGATGGTTCCAACTAAAGCAGCGAGAAGTAAAATGCTGATCGCTTCAAAGGGCAGCGCGTATCCAAACTCTCCCGTGTCCAGCAACTGACGGCCGATTGTTTTCATATCTGTGCCGATCGAAGCCTGAGCAGATGGCGTGAATGTGAATTGTAGTATTGTAATCACTGAAATGACTATTCCACCAACTGCAGTGATCAACCCTGAAAGCACATGACTAATTTTAGGACGATCGAGTTTTGAATTGATCTGACTGGTGAGGAGAATCGAGAAGATGATAAGTACTACAATTCCACCGGCATACAATATCAATTGTACCGCTGCCAGGAATTGGAAGTTCATCATGTAGAACAATCCAGCCATTGCCACCAATACAAACAACAAGTAAATGGCAGCACGCAGAATTCTTCTGTCAAGAATTGAAAGAATCGAAAAGACAACGATACTGGCTGCCAGAATATAGAATATGATTTTAGGGCCGCTCATTTTGTTTCATGTTTATCCTTGACTACTACTTTCGATCCGGGCTTATTCAATTGCTTCACAAGTTTGGTTCTGTCGAACACAGCATGTTCAAACTCTTGGCTGAAGGCAATTGCATTTTGGTCGCATGCCGGAACGCACAACCCGCAGAAAGTACAAGTGTCAAGGTGATAGATATATTTATCGAGGGTTCGTTTCGCTTTGCCATCTTCGCCTACTTCACGTTTACTAATGATTTCGATTGAACCATTTGGGCAAGCTCGCGCACAACTGTTGCAGGCATCGCAAAAATGTTCATTGTCTTCGGTGTGTTTTAAAATCAATTCACCTTTGAAGGCATCAAACATTTTCAGTGTAGCGCGGTTCTCCGGATACTGTTGTGTGACAATCTCACTCGACTTCACAAAGTATTTGCCCGTCACTTTCATGCCGCGCACGAGCGAAGCTACTCCATCGTAGATTTCATGGAAGTAATTGCCGATTTCTTTTAAAAGTGCCATTGCATCAATGTTAAAAACGAAATCAAAATCAGATTCATCAGATTGATCGGAAGCAGATACTTCCACTCGAGCGCAAGCAGTTGATCAATGCGCAGCCGAGGGAAAGTCCACTTGAACCACATCATTACATAAATCACAAACGCAGTCTTGCCAAAGAACCAGAACACCGGAGGAATATAATCCATGATGTTGTTGAAGAACGTTACATTATAAAGATGGAACGGTAGCCAACCTCCAAGAAATACCGTTGTTGCAATTGCTGCGATGATGAACATGTTCATGTACTCAGCGAGGAAGAAGAAGGCGAATTTGATTCCCGAATATTCGGTATGAAATCCAGCTGTCAATTCAGATTCTGCTTCCGCTAAATCGAAAGGTCCGCGATTGGTTTCTGCTGTTCCAGCGATCAGATAAATTACAAAAGCAATTACAGCAGGAATGTGTCCTTTAAAAATCCACCAGCCATCTTGCTGGGAAGAAATGATGTCAGAGAATCTCATCGATCCGGCAAACGTAACCATGCAAAGAAGTGCAAGGCCAACCGACAATTCGTAACTGATCACTTGCGCACCACTGCGCATGGCACCAATCACAGAATATTTGCTGTTGCTTGCCCAGCCTGCTATCAACACACCAATCACACCCATGCTGCTTATCGCGAGAATGTAGAGCACACCAATATTCAGGTCAATTGCTTGCAACCCTTTCGCGAAAGGAATGGAACCAATCGCCATGATACTCGCAACAATTACAATGAACGGAGCGATATTGAAAAGAAATCCATCGGCATTGCGGATGTAGATCAATTCTTTCAACAAAAGTT
>CAZNCO010000618.1:0-3290 GCA_964571345.1 uncultured Ohtaekwangia sp. | reverse complement strand
ATACAGGGATATGCCAATTTTTGCGCTCACCAGTTTTTCGACACAAGCTCATAAACAAGAAGTGTTGGAAGCTGGATTCAATGAGCATTTGGTGAAACCTTTGCAAGAAGAAAAACTGGCTCTCTTACTGGAAAAATATTTTTGGAAGCCGTAGCCCTATAGAAGGCGTCTTTTCAAAGGAAGCTTCATTATTGTCATCTCGTCAATCGGTAAATTAGAATTGCCGCTCTCTTTGTCAAATCATTAAAGGTTCTCTTGTCGAAAGTTTCATTCAGGCTGTGCGCCCCCTTGCCCATGGCGCCAAGTCCATCAATTCCACTAAGATATGGAGCTACATAAGCGATGTCACCCGCACCGCGTTGTCCGGGGTCCCAGGGTTTTACTTCTCCCATGCCCAGATCTAGACTCACTTTGTTTAACTCGTCTAGTAATTTGTAGTTGCCATCGGTGGGAGGCATAGAGGGGATGCCATCTTCAAAAGTTATAGTAGCATCCGTTAGTGGCAAATGGTTCGCAACAATTTCTTTCATTTTTTTTCGGGCATTTTCTTTTTGCTCTTCAGAAATGAAACGTAAGTCACCTTTCACAATGGCTGTTTCGGCAACAACATTGGTTTTACCTGATGCATTGCCAACGGAGCCTTGAACATCAGCCGATGAGCCGCCCACAATTACACCTGGATTGAACGTCAGATATTTTTCTGGAAGTTGTTCATAAAAATCTTTTAGAATACGAGAGGTCTCATAGATTGCTCCGGCTCCTACATTTTTGGTAAACACTGTGGACGAGTGTGCACGCTTGCCGGTAACGTTCAGTTGCCATGAGCTGCTCCCTCTTCGTGCTACTGTTCCATAATTAAAACCTGTAGCAGTTTCGAACGCTAACGCATAGTCGCTACGCTTGGCAGCCTCAATGATGTCTCCACGACTGATTGATTCCGGATCTCCACCATTTTCTTCATCACCATGAAGCGCTACAATGAGTTGGGCATCTTTTAAAACTCCAAGTTCATTCAAGGCCTTCAATGCATAAAGAATAATCACATCACCACCTTTCATGTCGTTGGCTCCGGGCGCAAGTGCAATGCTGTCTTGATCTATCCAGGTTTGGAAAGGGCTATCCGGCTCAAACACAGTATCTAAATGACCGATAAGTAAAAGTCTTTTTCCCTTGGTTCCTTTTTTTTCCACGAACAGATGCCCCGCTCGTTTCATTTCAACTGGCATGTCAATCCAGCGTGTTTGAAATCCGGCCTGCTTAAATTTTTCATCAAAGAGTTTTCCTACTTTCTTGACGCCTTCAAGATTATTGGTTCCGCTGTTAATGTTCACGACTTCTTTCAAAAACGAAATTGACTCATCATAATTCTTGTCAATGGTTGCCAGGATTTCTTTTTCTTTCTTTGTAAGCTTTTGAGCACTGACACTTTGATTGAAGAAGATTGCTGCCAGGAATATGAAAATACTTTTTCTCATGATGTTAATGATATGGCTTTAGAACTGTTTTTCGAGTTGGATCAAGTCATTGAGGATATCCCATGAAACCGGCCCAGCCTTACCGTTGCCGATTTTAGTTTCATCTATTTCCACAATCGGAATAATTCGTTTTGTGGTGCTTGTGAGGAAGACTTCTTTCGCTTTGTAAACGTCTTCAAGTTTAACTAGTCCTTCCGTAACCGAATATTTTTTTCCGGAAAGAGACAAAATGTTTTTTCTTGTGATTCCATGTAGCACTCGATCTGCTGGAGTAATAACTGTATTGTCTTCTTTCACAATGAATAGATTGCATCTCGGAAATTCTGACACTTTGCCATTCATGTGGTATAATACGTCAGCAGCCTGTTGTTCTTTTATTTTCTGCTGTAAATAAATCCCCATGATGTAATTAATTGTTTTTACATGAGGGATGTCGCGCACGTATTCGTGTGTGATGATTTTAATTCCTTTTTCTATTGTGGAATTGCTTGGCATGGAAAGAGGATGCTGAGTAATGATCAGGTTGGGAGAAGCAATCTCGTATCCATCTGGAGAATACCCACCGGTGAGAATCATTTTTATCCCTGAGTCGCTCAATCCATTCTTTCGGATTAGTTCCAGGATTATCTGCTTCAACTCGTTCCGAGATAAAGAAATAGCAAGCCGCATCACTTCTGCCGATTTGTAAAAGCGAGCGAAATAATCTTCCATAAAAAGTACACGACCGTTTACTACTTTGAAGAAATCAAAAATACCGTATCCCCGCTGGGTGGCAAGATCACTTACGTGGATGAATGTTTTTTCTGCTGGTAAAAATTCGTTGTTAAAAAATGCGTACATACTATTTGATCGACTGATATTTTTTTAAAATTTTTAATACCTCATCTTTTGGCAAAGCCTGAATGGTGTGACCTTCCTTACCGGTGATAGTTTGAGCAGCAAACATTGAATTGATGATGGCTTCTTCGGTAGCCTCGATTACTGCCATAAACAATGGTGACATCGCATCATTTCGAAGTACGGTGATGGTTTGCGTTTTTTCATTTGAATCATGCTTCACCCGTAAGGCAGGATCGGTAGAAAAAGCAATCACATAATCGCCACTTCCGTTTGATCCTATTCCGCCTGTTTTGGCCAGGCCCATCATTGCACGCTTTGCCATGCGCTCCAGATTTCTTGCGTCAACGGGTGCATCAGTAGCCACCACAATCATGCACGATCCGTCAGCTTTGTCCATTAGCTGCTCGCTCAAATAAAATTGTTTCAACTCTTCGCCTACAGGTACACCGTCAATTTGCAGCACACCGCCAAAATTGCTTTGTACCAATACACCTACTGTATATCCGCCTGATTTTTCTGGAAGTACTCGAGATGATGTGCCGATGCCACCCTTGAAACCAAAGCAAACAGTTCCAGTGCCGGCTCCCACATTTCCTTCTTGCACTGCGCCTGTCTGAGCTTTACCAATTGCGTCAAGCACATGTTGTTTGGTTACGTGCCTGCCGCGAATATCATTGAGATACCCATCGTTGGTTTCTCCGACTACCGCGTTCACAGATTGCACATTTTCGTTTCCTTTTTGATTGAGCGTGTACTCTACAACAGCTTCTATTGCAGTAGCTACACTTAAAGTGTTGGTGAGTACAATCGGTGTTTCAATGTTCCCGAGTTCAATTACTTGTGTGCTTCCGGCCAGTTTGCCAAAACCATTTCCAACGTAAATAGCGGCCGGCACTTTTTCCTGAAAAATATTTCCACCATGAGGTAGTATGGAGGTTACGCCTGTTCGAATTTGACTGCCGTCTACCAATGTAA
>CAZNCO010000617.1:0-3291 GCA_964571345.1 uncultured Ohtaekwangia sp. | reverse complement strand
CCCCATTTTGAAGCACTCTCAGAACTTGCAAAATCTTGTTGCGATGCGCGCTCTTCCCGAAGTTTGTCCCGAAAGGCGTCTGACTCCACCAGATCAGCGGTACCTGAATTAAATATCGCGAGTTCTATTTTCTTGATGTAGTTATCAGCATCAATATGTTCGCTTGTTTTATTTCTGATAAGGCCGACAATGATGGCTGGCTTTTTATTTAGGTTTTTCGCGTAATCCTTAAATTTTTCACTCGCCATCAGATCACTGATCATCTTGTCTGCAACTTTACGGGAGTCACTGTCATTCCACCTTCCGCTCAAATCAATTTGTTGGCTTGGCTCAATACGCGTAACGGAGCGGCATGAACAAAAACCAAGTATCAGGATGAGACAATATTTCAAAAGCTTCATGGCTTGGGTTGTTAAGAAATCAACAGTGCATAATCTATGCCGTTTCCTTTAAACGTTGAATTACCTCTTTTGGGTTGGCCGAAGAAAAAACAAAGTTACCCGCTACCAATACATCCGCGCCAGCCTGAAGCAGAGCTTTCGCATTTTGCTGGTTCACACCTCCATCAATTTCGATAACGGCTTTCGAACCGCTTTCGCGAATCATTTCTTTTAGTTCCGCGATCTTTTGGTATGTTCTTTCAATAAATTTTTGCCCACCAAAACCGGGGTTCACCGACATCAGGCATACAAGGTCGATATCATGAATAATTTCCGAAAGGACAGAAACGGAAGTGTGAGGATTAAGCGCAACACCTGCCTTGATTCCTAGCCCTTTAATTTGCTGAATGTTTCGATGTAAATGCGTACACGCCTCATAGTGCACCGAAATAATCTCAGCGCCAGCTTTGAAAAAATTCTCAACATATCGTTCTGGATGTACAATCATCAAATGCACATCTAATGGTTTCCGGGCATGACGCTTCACCGCCTCTACCACAGGAATTCCGAGGGAAATATTTGGAACAAAAACTCCATCCATCACATCTACGTGCACCCAGTCGGCTTGGCTATCGTTGATCATTTCGATCTCCTTTTGAAGGTTAGCAAAATCAGACGCCAAAATGGAGGGAGCAATAATTGGATTCATATCTGCAAAGATAGTGCAGTTTATTGAGTTGAGCCGTAGTCTTTTTCAGGATTGATCTCTTGTTTATGAAGATCTTCATCTCCCAATAAAATGATCAACGATTTAAGCGATGACGAGTAGCCCAAAATGATTTTCAATATACCTAAAGCTGGCACCGCCAATATCATACCCGCAATACCCCAAATTTTACCTCCCACTAATAAAGCTAGAATAGCCGCCAGCGCATTCACACTAATTCGTGAACCCGTGATTTTAGGCGTGATGAAATTACCCTCCAAAAACTGAACAAAAGCATGTATACCCACAACGCCAACCGCATACCAACTGCTATCCTTTGTAACAAGGGCCATTAAAGTAGGAAGTGCCGCACCTATTGTAATTCCAATATACGGGATCATCGTTAATGTGCCAGAAAGAAACCCGAAGAAGACTGCATGCTCGATTCCCAAGATCAAAAGGCCAATACTATTAAGTACGCCAGCAATAAACACTACCAGCGACAAACCTGAAATGTATCCTCTCACCACCACCTGAATGTCATCCTTCCATTTAAGTTCCGATCCCGGCCTCATGGCCAAAATAAAATCCTTGAACCTGTCACGATAAAACAGAAATAGAAAAATGTAAATCGGCAATTGAACAAAGAAATAAGCGAGATAAGAAGTAGATAATAATAGCGATCCAACATACGCAGAAAGA
Source organism: uncultured Ohtaekwangia sp. (assembly GCA_964571345.1). Taxonomy (GTDB): domain Bacteria; phylum Bacteroidota; class Bacteroidia; order Cytophagales; family Cyclobacteriaceae; genus ELB16-189. The sequence continues at coordinate 1,503 of CAZNCO010000617.1, read as the reverse complement.
TCCTTCAGGCCATCCTTCAATAATTGTGTTTGCTCATGCGTAGTGATGTTTAATTCCTGGTCAATCGAATCGCTGACCGAATTCACAAAGACAGAGAAGCGATCCTCCAAATCGGGAAGACTCTGCACCAAGTTTGACAATTGAGAAATTACAAACCATGAAACAAGTGTTACCGCGATGAGTGTGCATAGCAATACGATGACAATGGACAACGCACGTCCGGTTCTTTCTTCAATACGATTTGCCAACGGTAACAATACAACAGAAAAAATTGCCGCGAACGCAATGGGCAACACGATGTCTTTTGTGAGAATCAGCGCTGTGATTACCAAAGCAAGTACCATCATACTTTTGTAAATGCGATCCAATCGATCCTTCTCCATTCCAATCTTGTTAAAGAAATCTTGTTAAGATCATGAATTTTCAATGGCTTTCAAAATCACTGCACAGGCCTCTCTGATTTCACTTTCTGTAATCGTCAGCGGAGGAGCTAGGCGAAAACTATAGGGGTGCGAAAGAAACCAATAGCAAATTACTCCATGCTCTTTGCAATAATTTACAATTCGATTCACGCGTTCTTCCGAATCAAAATCAAAAGCAAACATCATCCCCATCCTTCTCACCTCCTTCACTTTTGGATGTGTCAATAATTTTTCTATCAGTTGGCCCTTGGCTTCTACGCTACTCAAAATGTTTTCTTCTTCAATCGCACACAAGGTGGCAAGAGCTGATGCACAACAAACTGGATTGCCACCAAAAGTTGTGATGTGGCCAAGCATTGGGTTCAATGTGAGTGCCTGCATGTTTTCGTAACTGGAGATAAATGCAGCAATTGGAAGCCCTCCACCAAAGGCCTTTCCAATGGTGAGAATATCCGGAATGACTCCAAAATGCTCAAAGGCAAAAAGTTTTCCGGTCCGTCCCATCCCACATTGAATTTCATCGAAACTTAATAATGCCCCAGTTTCATCACATTTCTTTCGAACAGCTTGCAGGTATGACTTAGAAGGAATTCGCACGCCTGCATCGCCCTGAATTGTTTCCATAATCACACATGCTGTGCGATTCGTAATAAGAGTGAGATCATTATGATTATTAAATTCGACAAACTTCACACCTGGCAGTAACGGGCGAAAGGTTCTTTTCTTTACTTCATTGCCTGAAACACTTAACGATCCATGCGTACTTCCATGATAGGATTTTTTGCAAGAGATTATTTCCATCCGGCCCGTAATTCTCTTTGCAAGTTTTAAAGCAGCTTCGTTTGCTTCAGTTCCTGAATTTACGAAATAGCTGCAGTTCAGATTAGCTGGAAGTAGATCGGCTAATTTTTTCGCAAGCAGATTGGAGGAACTTTGAATATACTCTCCATATACCATCACATGCAGATGTTTATCTACCTGGTCTTTGATAGCCGTTACCACTTTTGGATGTCTATGTCCAAGACTGCTTACACCTATGCCGGAAATCATATCAAAGTATTTTTTTCCGTTTGGCCCATAG
>CAZNCO010000616.1:0-3297 GCA_964571345.1 uncultured Ohtaekwangia sp. | reverse complement strand
CCTACGAAGGTATCGCGCCTTGCACTTGAGAATGCATCTTCTATTGCAGGATTATTGTTAACTACCGAAGCTGTGGTTAGCGAAATTCCTGAGGAGAAAGAAGCTCCTGCAATGCCTCCCGGGGGCGGCATGGGCGGAATGATGTAATCCATTTCGTATAACGTACAAAAAAGCCCTGAGCAATCGGGGCTTTTTTATTTTATCATTCAGTTACCTTCCTTTTTTGATTATTTTTGAATACACAAACAAACACCCATGGTAATCCACAAAACATTTCAGGATTTTGTGCTTTTCCTCTACGTTCACATGGCAATGGCTGATGGAGGAATCCACGCTACGGAAGAGAATGTGATTCTGGAAAAGATGAACAAGCTATTTCCGCCAGATAAAAACAAGCCCCAGATGTTGGCAGACTCCATTGCCACCTACAAATCCCATGACGTTGAATCTGTTCTTGCAATCATTAAAGATACATTTAAGCACTTCGATCAGATTAAGTTTCCCATCAAATACAAAGTGTACACCGATATGTACGACATTATCAATGCGGATGGAGTTGTTGATGAATCTGAAACCAAGGCCCTTGCCTCCTTAAAGGAAATAATTGATTTAACTGCTGTGATCCGAGGCTAGAAGTAGCTCAACATAAAAGGTAGTTCCTTTCCCGTGCTGCGACTCAAACCAGATATTTCCTCCCATCGATTCAACTCCTTGCTTCACAATCGCCAAGCCTAATCCTGAACCCGTTTGCTTGGTACTAAAATGCGGAATGAATATTTTATCTCTTAACTCATCAGGTATTCCGCTTCCATCATCTTTAAATAAGACTACACAGCTTTTATCCTTTAGAATAAAATCTATTTTAAGCTTAAGCAGTTCAGACTCAGGCCTTGATTGAAATGCGTTTAAAATCACGTTTGAGAATATACCCGTCAATAATTTTTCATCAGCCAATACAGAAAGAGATAATTCCCTAACCAATTCGATTGTTCGATTTGCATGACTCTTATGTAAATTCATTGCCTGCGCCAATACATCCATTAGATTGACAGATTTCATCTGAGGCGATGGTAGCTTGGCAAAAGAGCTGAATGCTGTTGCTATTTCGTTCAAAGTATCAACCTGCGTTAGCAGCAACTTCACGGATCGCTCAAGTTTTGCAGGCTCCAGTCCATTGGGAAATGAATTCTGGATTTGCTGCAATGTCAGTTTTATCGGTGTTAGAGGATTCTTAATTTCATGCGCAACTTGTTGGGCAATCTCTCTCCAGGCACTTTCACGTTGGCTTTTCTCCAAAGCCTTTTTACTCTGCTCAAGATTAATCACCATCTGATTGTATTCCCGCACCATCAAACCGATCTCATCGTTGCTATTCCACTTCATCAATTCATTTCCTCCTATCTTAGTCGATTTCAAAGTCTTTGCCATCAGGCGAAAGGGCCATGTGAACGAGTCAATTGAAATGATCGTTACAATTGTAAAAAGTAAAAAAACTCCCGAAAAGATTACCAGAATATTTGCCATCACATTCACTTTCGATTTGGTGATCAAAGCATCAGATCTGATAAAAGGTAGTTCCAAAATTGCCAATATCTTTCCTGTTACATCTGAACGAACAGGGAAGAACAGGCTTGAATAATCGAGCTCACCTACTCTACCGGGAAGTTGACAAATATTGGCGCCCCCTAATATTAATCTTTCCCAAGCCGATCGATTAATGCGGTTAGGCAAAAGACTCGCCTCCACCAGTTCAGGACTACTCGACACGATTAAGCTGCCATCCTGGCCAAATAAATTCAAATCCAGAGAAGAAGATTTAGCGATCTCAACTGTGTAATTTCGGATAGCTGCATCACCTCCTGAGCCTTGGGATCTACCGATAAGTGATGAAATTTCTTCACTAATAACACGACCTCTTTCAATGTTCGATTCAAGCAACTGATTTTCATTTGCCTGGCTGATCATACGCAAAGCAATGAAACTCACTGCCACAAGTGGAAGGATAAATGACAGATAAGCAAACGACTGAATACGTGCAGCATAACTTATCGAAACTCCTCTCAGGTATTTGTAAATGAGATTAACAATCAATCCCAAAAACAAAGCACTAATTCCAAGCACAAAGAAAAATGAAAAATTGGCGACTACCATAAACAGGGAATACTGAGGCGCTGCCACCACAATTCTACGTCCGGCATCATCGTTAATTCCCACAAGAGAAAAGCCTTTTACCGAAATGTCATTCTGCGAAGGCTCGGTGAAAAAATCTAGGTTTATTTCTTCAAAATTAAAATTCCCAAAGCTGCTCAACAATGATTTCCCATCGTAGAAAGCAAAGCTGAAGTCATTGGTTTTAAAAGACTGAGCGAAACGATTGTCGACCACCAAATCGGGGAAAGATTGTCTAGGAATAACTCTTTTAAGATTAAGATCTAAGATAATAAAGCCGGCAGTAGGTGAAAGATTGACTATAGCCAGGTATCGAGTTCCTGATTCAGACTTGCTTCCCCTGATAAAGTAAACATCCTTATACTGTGTACTGTTGGCATCATTCACATAAGATTTCACCGCACTTACCAGGTCATTGGGTGTGAGCGCATCTGCTGGATACCCATCTGTTTTAAACAGCGCAATTTGACAATGGTACCGATCAAAATAACTTTTTAGATATTTCTCCTTAATCTTATCACGCACAAAATGTTTAGATAGCAATGGGTTTGACATCGATGACTGAATGAACGGATCTTTGACAATATTCAGAATCATCTCATTCAAAAGATACTCTCCCAATACATCTCTTTCGATGGTGCTATTAGCAAACCTTAACATGGACTTCAACTTTCTCTCTTCTGAAAAATGCCAATTGGCAAGCGAAATCAAAACCGAAAACGAAAGAATGGGAAGTAACAAATACGAAAAACTCCGAAACCCAAACGTGGGAACATTTTTATAATAACCAGTGCCGTACAAAAGTGAAAAGTAGATAATTCCTAGTACAATGGTTGCCCAATAATTATGCTCCGAAAAAAATGAGTAGGCAATAAAAATAGCCGTGGCACAAAATATAGCCAAAAAAAAAGAGAATGCTGTTGTGCACAGACCGATGGCCCATCTCACAAGAAAATGAATAGCAAAAAAAGCACTTATGCACCCAAGCCCAACGGCTGATATTGCAGTGATTCGCATTCCATCAAAAGAGACATTCTCCGACAAGTCGAAAACTATCTTCGAATCATGAAAAACAGACTCTACAAAAAGAGAAGGAAATAAGAACGCAAAAAAAGAAAACGTTAGTAC
>CAZNCO010000615.1:0-3297 GCA_964571345.1 uncultured Ohtaekwangia sp. | reverse complement strand
ATCCTGGGGGACTTAGATGGCAATGGTAGTTCGGATCACATTTTTGTTTATTTCAATGGCGAACAAAGTTATCCATTTGCTTCGCGCGCTCAGCTGATTAAGCAACTTCCTTATCTGAAAAAGAAATTCTTAAAATACAGTGATTATAGAAATGTAACTGTTGAAGATATCGTTGCACCCTCGAAGGTATCTCAAACTACTGAACTTCGAATCGAAGAAATGAATTCAGTGTTTTTACGAAATGATGGATCGAAATTCACTTTACTTCCGCTGCCCATAGAGGCACAGATGGCCCCCGTGCAAGCGATTTGCCTGGATGACGTGGATGGCGATGGAAATATTGATATTTTGTTGGGGGGAAATTTGATGGCTGTTCAAACAGAGCTTGGCCCATACGATGCGAGCATTGGGCTATTACTGACCGGAGATGGGAAGGGGAATTTTAAACCTATTGATGCCTCGAAATCAGGCGTGGTAATTCAAGGTGAAATTCGGGGTGTTTCAAAAATTAAGAATTCAAAGGGAGAGACTTTATATTTGGTCTCCAGAAATAATGACTCAATTGTTGGATTAAAAAAGAAGAAACAATGAAATCACTTTTACTTTTTGTGGTTACATGCCTCATTGGCCTTACCGCTTGTGCTCAAGAGCAGAGCACCTGGACAGTTCAAGCTCAAAACATCGATCCGAAAAATTATTTTGGTGTTACCGTAGCAAATGGTATGGTGGGCCTGGTTTCATCGCCCGAGCCTATGAAAGTGAAGGACGTGGTTTTGAATGGCGCTTATGACTATTATCAGCGGGGCAGGGTTTCCAATATTTTGAAAGCATTCAACCATGTTAACATGAACCTGGACGTGGATGGAAATAGAATTAATATTAAATCTATTTATAATTATCAGCAGTCGCTGGACATGAAACGAGCCGCCTTAACAACTACCTTTGATGTGGGTGATAAGATTTCTGTAAAGCACACACTGCTTGCGTTGCGGCATTTGCCTTACACAGCTTTATCGATCGTTGAGATCAAGGCGAAGAAAGACGTTCGCATCACTCCTATGAGTGTGATCGAGGCTCCTGATCATTTGAGTGATGTAAGGAATCTGTTTAGTGAAATCGACAGGCCACATGTGAAGATTCCTTTATTGACTTCGTATGCAAAAAGCCCCTCTGGAAAATTAGTTGTTGCGGCCAGTAATAGTTTTATATTTTCAGAACCTCACGGTACAGAACCGGATTTGATTCACGAAGATTGGGATTACAACATGCACCTTGCTAAGTTCAATAAGCAAATGAGGGCAGGGGAGACCTATTCATTTGCTGTGGTTTCATCTGCTACTTCTTCTGCTCAGTTTGATGACCCAATGAACGAAGCCGAACGACTAACAATTTTTGCCAAGCTGGAAGGTGTTCAGCGTTTGTTGCAGCGTCACGAGGAAGCCTGGAATGAAATCTGGAAGAGTGATATTATTATTGACGGAGACGATCAGGCGCAACGCGATGTACGATTTGCTCTTTATCACTTGTATTCCTTTGCGCGTGAAGGAACTGCCAATAGTTTATCTCCAATGGGCCTTTCAGGTCTGGGATATAACGGACACGTATTTTGGGATACTGAGTTGTGGATGTTTCCGCCTTTGCTAGTTTTAAAACCTGAGATGGCAAAATCGCTTTTGGAATATCGCTTTCAAAGACTAGAGAAAGCAAAGCTGAACGCATTCTCTCACGGATATAAAGGAGCTATGTTTCCCTGGGAGTCCTCCCGCGAAGGAACTGAAGATACTCCCGTGTGGGCACTTACCGGACCGTTTCAACATCATATTACAGGATGTGTAGGGTGGGCGTTTTGGAAATATTACCAGGTGACAAAAGACAGAGACTGGCTGAGAACAAGAGGATATCCGGTACTTAAAGAGGTTGCTGATTTCTGGGCGAGCAGGGTAGAACGTAAAGGTCCCGGCAAGTTTGAAATCAACAACGTGATTGGAGCAAATGAATGGCAGGAGAATATAAACAACAACGCATTCACTAATGGAATGGCTATTACAGCATTGCGGTATGCCACTCAAGCCGCGAAAGAACTAGCGATTTCTCCCAATCCGGATTGGGAAGTTGTTGCACAGAATATTCCGATCCTGAAGTTTCCGGATGGAACGACAAAGGAAAATGCAACGTATGATGGTGTGATGATCAAGCAAGCTGATGTGAATCTTCTTGCCTATCCTTTGAACATCATTTCAGATAGGGCACAAATTGAAAAGGATTTGAGTTACTATGAACCAAGAATGTCGCCTGAAGGCCCTGCGATGGGCAACTCTGCATTGGCAACGCTCTATGCGAAATTGGGAAATGCAACCAAAGCATCTGAGTTATTTGCTAAAAGCTATAAGCCCAACCAAGTACCTCCGTTTGGAGTGCTTGCTGAAACAGCTGGCGGCACGAATCCTTATTTCGCTACGGGTGCAGGGGGCTTTTTGCAAGCTGTCGTGTTTGGGTTTGGGGGACTGGATGTAACCGATGCAGGCATTCAGCAAACCAAGGGGCTTTTACCAAATGGTTGGAAGTCGCTTGAGATCAGGGGAGTAGGCACAGCCCGAAAAAGCTACTTTGTTAAGTAGTTGACAATTGTCATTTTATTTGCTTGACAAACCTTCTTAGATTTGCCGTCATTAATTTTAGCCATGCTTAAAAGAATCTCGCTTCTGTTTTTTGTTTTCCTAGCCTCTTGCTCAGGTGATCGAACCGCTTACAAGACGAAAGTTCAGGACCCTGAATATTTCCACCGTACAATGAAGGAAATTACGGATCGCATTGTGCATGATATTTTTTCACCGCCCGTGGCAAGCAGAATTTATGCGTATGCAAGTGTGGCCGGATATGAAGCCATCATTCATGAAAATAAAAACTATGTAAGTCTTGCAGGTCAGTTGCATGGATTGGAAAAATTTCCGCAACCTGACTCTACACAAGAATATTGTTTTCCCCTGGCGGCTACCGAGGCGATGCTCAAAGTAGGCAGAGCTTTGATCTTTTCAGAAGATAAACTCGATGAATTCTACGCTAAAGAAATGCAAAATTTTAAGGATGCGGGAGTTCCCTCTGACGTATTTGATCGATCGGTAGCATTTGGTGATGCTATCGCAAAACACGTGATGGATTGGTCTTCTAAAGACAATTATAAGCAGTCGCGCACTTTTCCAAAGTATTCTATTGAAAGTAGCCCGGCTACCTGGAAACCCACACCACCGGCTTATATGGATGCAGTTGAACAACATTGGAATAAGATCAGGACTGTTG
>CAZNCO010000614.1:0-3301 GCA_964571345.1 uncultured Ohtaekwangia sp. | reverse complement strand
CGGCCAAACAAGTTATGAGCTTTCAAAAGCTTTTGATCAAAGACAAGTTGCTGAATCTCCTTCAACTTTGAGTAACCGCCTTTCACAACGGTTGAATAAGGCCCCCCACTCCAATAAGTATCTTCATTAAGCTGAATAATCTCTTCCGCTGGGTTTCCATACACCATGGCGCCTAACCGACCATTGCCAACAGGCAATGCTTCTTCCCATTTCTTTGCAGGCGTTTTATACCACATCACCAACGCTGGGTTGTATGTGTTTGCTTTTAAATCGGAGGCTGATACCTCCTTCTGTGCAAGTAAATGCGAGATGATCGTCAGGTACAGAAGCGTGAGTGATAAAATCTTAGTCATTGGGTGAAATTAGTAAGTTTGATCGTTTCAAAGCAATAGAATTTTCATTTCGTAGTGTTAGGCTTTATTCTAATTTGCATAATTCATAATATATACAAGTCATGATAAGATTTTTTTGCGGAGCTGCACTCTGCCTGCTCGTTTCATTCTCACCAATTGATTCTGGTGTCTACATTCGACTGAATCTCATTGGCTATCTTCCTACCGATGCGAAAGTGGCTGTAGCATTTTCAAATAAAACATTGAAAGGATCTTTTATTATCATTGAAAGTCAAACGGGTGACAAGGTATTCACAGGCAAGCTTGCCAAGTCTGTGGAAAATGGTTTTGCAGTTTTCAAAAATTATTACACCCTTGATTTCTCCGAACTAACAACACCTGGAAATTATTATATCGAGCTCCCGGGTGCTACCACAAGATCACAAGGTTTCAAGATCAGCGCTGCCGCGTATCACAACCTGCCGGATGTGCTGCTCGGTTTCATGCGACAACAAAGGTGTGGATACAATCCTTTCTTTGACGAAGTATGTCATCAAAAGGACGGCAGAATGATGGGCGGCCTTGTGAAAGACTCTACCTATCTTGATGCAACAGGTGGATGGCACGATGCCGGTGATCAATTGAAATATTTAATTACAGGGAGTAACGTAACAGGCCGGATGATCATGGCATACAATTTCTTTCCCGAAGCTTTCGAAGATCAGGTAAACGATCTTGGACAGCATGGCGCCAACGGAATAGCAGACGTTCTGGATGAAGCAAAATGGGGCCTCGACTGGATTATGAAGCTTCATCCTTCAAAGCATATTCTCATTCACCAGGTAGGCGATGATCGCGACCATATCGGATGGAAACTTCCCGCGAATGATCCGAGCAACTATGGCTGGGGAAAAAATTCTTACCGGGTGGCGTATGTGGCCACAGGCAAACCACAAGGACTTGGCAAATACAAAAGTGAGGCATCAGGCATCTCCAACCTGGCTGGGCGTTCGGCAGCTGCGTTAGCTCTTGGTTACCAAGCCTGGAAGAAAAATAAATTAGATGAAGCATATGCCTTAAAATTATTAAACACTGCAAACGAACTTTATGCGATGGCAAAAGAAAAGGAAGGCTATCAGCAAGGCAATTCTTACGGTGCCCCCTATCGCTACAATGAAGAAACCTGGACAGACGATATGGAGTGGGCTGCTGCAGAACTTTATCGTGCCACAGGAAAATCTGAATACCTTGAAGATGCAAAACATTATGCGGAACTAACAGGTGAACTGTCATGGATACAAAACGACACTGCCGCACACTACCAACGTTATCCGTTTCTTAACATAGCCCATTACGCACTCTTTGATTTGGTGGACAAGCCACTGCAGAACAAGCTTGCGAGTTTTTATAAAAATGGAATTGACCAAACCTTAAAACGAGCAACTAAAAACATATACCATAATGGCGTGCCATTCATTTGGTGCTCTGCCAACCTCACGGTAGATCTGATTCTCCAAGTCATGCTCTACGAAAAAATGACAAACGACCTGCAGTATCATTCTTACCTGGTACACATGCGCGATTGGTTGCTTGGAAAAAATCCCTGGGGCACAAGTTTCTTTATGAATATTCCCGCCACGGGGCCTTACCCAAAAGATGTTCACACCAGTACGTGGGCACTATTGAAGAAAGAAGTACCCGGTGGCCTGGCCGATGGACCGATCTACGGAAAAATATTTAAGAATCTGAAAGGGCTTACACTTACTCATCCGGATGCATACGCCAATTTTCAAAGTGACTACGTGGTGTACCACGATGATATTGGAGACTATTCTACGAACGAACCCACGATGGACGGGACTGCCTGTGCCATCATGTTGATGGCTTACCTGGCAGATAACTAATCTGAAATGCTGCGTCTTTTCTTTTTACTGGCATTAGCCTTTAGTTCGGCTTTAAGCTGCTTCAGTCAGAAGAGAGTGATCAGAGATAAATTCGGTGCGATTGTAAGAGGAGACACAACTCGCAAAGAAATTGCTTTGGTGTTTACAGGTGATGAATTTGGCGAAGGAGGAGAAATCATTAAATCAATTTTAAAAAAACATCAAGTTCATGGTTCGTTTTTCTTCACCGGAAAATTCTATTCGAATCCTACCTTCAAAAAATTGATTCAGCAATTGAAAAAAGAAGGGTATTATCTAGGGCCGCATTCTGATCAACACTTGCTTTACGCGGATTGGGCGAAGCGCGATAGTGTCTTGATAACCGAAAAAGAATTCTCAACAGACCTTGATCAAAATTACGTGCGCATGTCAGCGTTTGGAATTAAGAAATCAGATGCACGGTATTTCATTCCTCCTTATGAATGGTATAACTCCACCATTGCAGCCTGGGCAACAAGACAAAACATATCATTGATTAACTTCACACCCGGCACACGCTCCACTGCTGACTACACGTACCCCGAAATGGGAAAGAAATATTTTCCAACTGATTTGATAATTCAATCCATCCTCAGCTACGAGGAAAACTCCAGCAATGGGCTAAACGGATTTATCCTGCTCATCCATATTGGTACAGATCCACGAAGAAAAGACAAACTCTACAACCAATTAGACTTGCTGTTAAACAAACTCGAAGCAAAGAATTACAAGTTTCTCCGCATTGACGAGTTGCTCTGACCAATACGGAGATTCTTGCCTCCTATTTCACAAGCTCTACTTGCTTTAGCAAGTCCTGCGCTTTCAATTCCAACTTAACAGCAGCTTGAATGGTTGACTGTGTTGGCTTCTCATCAGCACTTTGCAACACAGTCATTATATGGATAAGTTTATTCTGCAAACTGATAATCGTCTCAGATGGAGAGTCATAAGCGCCTCCGTAAATGATGTCAGCATTTTCTACTGATCCACTTCCACGCAGAGCAGCCAGCTTATCTTTTGATTCCTTTTTAAGTTTAGATTTAGCGT
>CAZNCO010000613.1:0-3303 GCA_964571345.1 uncultured Ohtaekwangia sp. | reverse complement strand
TACCGCTACGGAAGCCAGCTATTTTGTCTTCAATGTCAATGATTTCATTTTCTTATGAATAGAAAACCGTTAATGTACAGAGAATAGGTATCCACATGAAATCGCAACAATTAATGCATTCAGAAAAAAATCAGCGAGCGAAGAATTAAATGAAGAAGATGCAAAAAAAGAAGGGTTAAAATAATCAGACTTAGACCATCTCGATGGAAATGCCCATTCAACCATGCTGATCCGAAGTAACGCCAGCAGACCAAATAGAGAAAGAAAGGCAACAAAAAACTGGTTACGGGAATGCCAGTAATGAGCAACCCAAAAGATAAGAAAGACCAGAGAAATACAAAAAGAGCACGCGAGCAAAAACAAAAATGAATTTGTTGTCTCAGGTACCAGCGACACACTGAACAAACATTTACCTGAAAAACAAATCTGAGAATCTGAAGAGTCTGCTGAACCCAGGTAAGTCACTCCCTCGGGAAATATTTTATTATTTAACCACGGCTGAATGAATTGGTTATTAATCCGATGATCTATCAATAGCGGTATAATTCCAATTAAAGTCTTTTCATGCTCCATTGACCATTTTCGTACAATCAACGTTGACCTGGAGAGAGTGTAAATCGAAAGATCCTCTACTTGTAAAAGCTCACTGGGAGCCATTGCCAAGTCATGCTGGCTCCATTTAAGGAGTGTTGCACTATCGAGTAAATAAAACGTATTTTTCAAAGACGACCAGGCAAAGGAAGAATCCCGCCTGATCAATGCGGCTTCGTATGAAAGCAACTCGAATTCACGAGAAAGATTATCAGAGACTTTTCTTATTGCCGATTCCTTTGTTCTGACTGCCTTCTGATTGAAACTAAAATAAGCAAGCAATATCGCGAGAAGAACGGGCGCCAAAAGAAAGATCAAAAACCGCTTCATCGGCCTTTGACTTTATTTTTGTTTCTGTAAGCCACCAAACCAATAAAGAAATAAAATACGGGAGTAGCGAAAACTTATAGGGATAAATATGATAGAGGAAAGTACAATTACCAATATATAAGCCCAATCGGGAGGATTGACAAAAAAATAAAGAACCATCCAAACTGCAACAAACAGAGCCACCGTAAATGCATAACTCACGTAGAGGGCACCAAAATAGAAACCCGGTTCTGGATTAAAACTTGCTGAACAAGACGGACAAACATTGTTCATCTCACTAAACTTTCTAAAATCACGTAATGTGAATTTAAAAATATGACCGTCTCGACACTTGGGACACCTACCCTGCCAAATTGCTGTTAAAAGATTTCGCGGCATTTTTCCGAACCGTTTTATACCAAAAAAAAGCTACTAAGCTTATGAAAAGATAAGGCGCCACAAACAAATACAGAATCCCGAAGTTGATACCTGCCGCTATACCGATGTTTCCATTGCTCAAATTGTTTTCAAGAGTAGCTCGGCACATGGCACACTGGGCATCAGCCGTTGTTGCAACTGCCAAAAGGCCAATAACAAAAAAAAATGGTTTCATCAACTTCATTTGTAATAAGGACTAATCATAACATATACTATCACTCCTGTCACTGCCACGTATAACCATAGCGGAAATGTAAATTTAGCCAATGCTTTATGCCTTTCAAAATTACCGCTCAACGCCCTGGAAAACGTGAATAGGACAAAAGGAATTACCACCACCGAGAGCATAATATGTGTAACCAGAATAAAATAGTAAAAATATCTCACCATACCGGTGCCACCAAATGGAGTAGATTCGGATGTGATGTGATACAGGACATAGAGAATCAAAAACAAACTTGATAGAGCGATGGCAGCTTTGTTGAACAATTCATGGCGTTTACGATTTCCCTTTTTAATGGACACTACAGCCAGTATTAAAAGCATGGCTGTAATACCATTTAGTGTAGCATATATAGGCGGCAAAAACGAAAAATTATACCCGTGAATTTTAATTCTAAATAGCGCAGCCACTGCTAAGGGAATTACAATCGACAAAGCGAATATTAATTTGCGATAGGGCTCCTTCTTTTCCATCAATATTTTTTTAGCAAGATATTCAATTCAACATCAAGTCTATCCATTTCATCACGCTCTGGCAGTCTGTAATACCCTCGAATCTGCCTTGAACTGTCGATCAACACAGCATTGTTCGGTGTTTTAAGGAACAAGAAACATTTCTTAAGAAAATCCCCTTGGGCCTTTGTGCGAGTTTTTAGATTATAAATTGAAACCTTGGGAAAGTTCTCAGCAACGTTGACGAGATCCCTATCAGAAACAATTGAATCAACTACTAGAAATGAAACACTTTTATACGCGTTCAGCTTCTGCATTATAGAGTCTGGAACTTTGTAGGGCGCGTTGTATGTCATTCTGCAATCGCTGTTCTCGGGAGCTGATTCTTTGTAAAAAACAGGAATATCAAACTCATTCTTACCAAAGAATCTAAGGAAAAGAAATACCCAAACGGGCAAAATGAAAACCAATACTATTACTACTCTTTTCATCAGGTTTTAAAACAAAAAAGGCTAAAGTTGGTTCAACCTTAGCCTTCAGTGTTATTTTTTTAAGTTCAGAAACGCAAGAAGTTGATATCCGACATTTTCATTCCTTCGTAAACAAATGCTACAAGCATCCACACAATGAAAATAATCGGGATGAGTATTGACCAAAATAAAACTTTCGTCTCATACTTCAGGTGCATAAACTCACCCACAATGTATCCAGCTTTTACAATGGTCATCACCACGAAAATAAAAGTCTTCATTGTGCCATGCCCCATCGTAAAGGCAACGATAAATTCAACTATTGTGATTGCTAGCAATATTCCTGCAACTGTCCATAGATGACGGATCTTTTCTTTATTAGGAGGTATTACGGTTACCTGAGGTTCGTGTGAATGATGAGCCATAATTATAATATTTTAAACGAGATAAAAGAATGTAAATACAAATACCCAAACCAAGTCAACGAAGTGCCAGTACAAACCGACCTTTTCCACCATTTCATAATGACCTCTGCGTGCATAAACACCGGTTACAGTATTATAGTAAATTAAGAAGTTTAGCATCACTCCACTAAATACGTGGAATCCATGGAACCCCGTGATAAAGAAGAAAAAATCAGCAAAAGGCTGAGGTCCATACTGATTAACCTTAAGACTAGCTCCGAAAACTTCCTTCTGTTGCCATGTGCCCGAAGCAAAATCGAAAAACTTTTTCAAAGTCGGTTCATCTGTTCCAACAATAAAGTGAGTCCATTCCCAAGCCTGACAACTTAAAAAAGTAAGACCACCCAGTATTGTCC
>CAZNCO010000612.1:0-3304 GCA_964571345.1 uncultured Ohtaekwangia sp. | reverse complement strand
ATTGGACTCCTTACACTGTTCCTGCACTCTCCCCGTGCAGAACAGGCCAAGGTAAAGGATGGCAGTAGCATGGATGTTCGATGGGTTACAAAACAACAAACAGACTCTAAAATGGAATAATTTTTAAGGCGGCCTGCCCGAGACGGTCATTGCGCTATCCGCTATACTCCTCGCGCCTCACACGTGCCCGTGCAGCTGCGGGGTGCCGCTTCTATCGCTGGCCGAGACTCATGTTTACAAAATCATTTCATTGAACGAATCCTTACCCATGAGCGATCAAAATATTAATGCTATATTATCCATTATAGTTTGCGTTCCCAATGAAAAACGATTGCTTTTAGGTTCATTCCCATGGTAAATTGAAATCAAAAGAACTTATGAAACAATTTAATCACAATGACAAGGTTAGGTATTCTCCTAACGATGGCAGAACTAACAACTGGACTTATGAACAATCCATTGGTCCGGGTGATACAGCAACAGTATTGGATAAAGTAAAAACAAGTGAATCACATTATCTTGTAAGGTTTGTTAAGCTTCCTGATCAGGAAATCTCAATTCATGCAGACGAGATGGAACTAATTGATTAGAAGTTGCGACCTGTCTAAGATTCAAAAACATTAAAGGAAATATCTATCAATAAATATGAACCTTGAGGAAATCCAAAGAAGTGTATTTGATAAACAACGTGATCTTCAAATCAAATATGTCTATTATGTTGTGGCTCTGTCAATATCCTCAATAGGATATGCAGTATATCGCTCGGAGCAACACGAATTCAATTGGCTACTTTGCCTGTGGGCAACACCTATGATATCATGGGCATTGAGCACCTATATTGGATTGCGCTATTTAAGGAATCACATTTATAATATGGACATAGAGATGCAATGGCTACACTTGCAAAAAAGCTTAGAAAATAACTTGGCTCCAGACTCACTGAACGAAGTCAAGAAATTAATTATATTCACAGAGATTGAACAGTCTGATAATTTGAAAAATGAACGAAGAAATTTTAGACTTCAAAATATTCTATTCTTTCTTGGCGTTGGAACTTTTGTTGCTTGGCATGTTACGGAAATGTATTGCAAGACTTTTTGCTGCCACTGAAAATAAGTTAAAGATTAGTTCTCATAAAAGTTGAATCGCATTATGAAAATACTTTCAATTTTAATCATATGGATCACGATCATATCATGCAGTGGTGTCACAACTGATAAGAGATACGACATCCACGATGAAAATTATGGGCAAAACATTCTTCGAAAGAATAGAGTATCAGAATTGAATGTGATAGAGAGCGGTATAGATACTTCTGGTAATTCAATGTGGAAAAGACTTCTAGTAAAGAAAAGATTCAGCAAAAACGGTCTCATGCTTACTGCAATCTATCCAAATTATGTAGAAAAGAAAATTCAAAATAAGACAAACATGACGTTAGAGGAAATATCTAATTTAGTATCTGCTCTACCAAGTATGACACAAACAAACATACCAATCGGCACGGCAGACACGACCTTCTATTCTTATGACAAAAATGACAATTTGATTGAGAAGAAAAATAAAGATCAATCAGTTCGATTTAAGTATGATCAAAATAACAACTGCATCGCTGAGTGTTACTCCAGTGAATTTTCAGAAACTACATGCAAGTATTCGATTTATAAATATGATCATCAAAATAAAATTATTTCAAAAGTAGATAGTGCTGATGTTATTTCAGGTAAACATGGCATTTTAAGGAACTCCTCTACCTATGAATTTCCATATGAATATGATGGTTTAGGAAGAATCACTTCGGATGGACAATTCCGAATGACATACAATAATACGGGTCAACTCATAAAGCTATCGGGAATTGGGTTTAAATATGAGAATATCATGTCTTATGACAAAGACGGTCATTTAATAAAAGAGACCGAGGTAGATCATCACGGAACAACCAGTCATTTTTATCACTATAGTAACAATGGCCTTCTTGAAGAGGAAAAGACTTTAAATTCTTTTAACAAATTAATTGAATTGAAAAAGTATGAATACGTGTTCTCGAAATAGTCCCGCCTAGCTCAAGCGTTTGGACAAATTAACTTTACCGCAGAAACGCTTAGACGCAAAGAAGCGCAAAGCATAAGCAACACCACATACTCTCTGCGAACCTCAGCGCCCTCTGCGTCTTTGCGGTAAAATTCTCCTTTGGTATTCTAAAAATGTTAAATTCGATAAATAGAAAGCTCCCTCACTTATGCAGTTGCTGTTTGAATTTCTTATCAACCTACATCCTGACCTGCTGGTAGCGATTACGATCAGCGTCATTTTTACATTAGAAATATTTTTTTCCGATAACACTTCGTTCTTTAAAAAAGGTGTGCATTTGCTTAACAGTGCGATGCTGCAGATTGGATATTTTTTAGTCAACCTCCTGCTCGCAACGGGTGTGGTAAGTTGCTTTACGTGGGCAGCCAGCAACCACATCGGCCTTTTCAACATGATTGCCATTCCTTACTATCTTAAAGTAATTGCCGGAATCTTTTTGATTGACATGGTTAACTATTGGGCACATCGGCTCTATCATACCCTTGAAATTTTTTGGAGACTTCACCGGGTTCATCACAGCGATACAGCTCTTGACAGCTCTACCGCGTACCGCTTTCATCCCCTTGATGCCCTGCTCGACAATGGTGCCGGGATTCTTTCAGTGGTTGTCTTTGGGCTTGATGCTTCCATTTTTATCCTGTGGTTTATTCTTTATATCCCAATTTTAGTTTCTCACCATGCCAACTTTGTGATGCCGCCTTGGTTTGACAATACATTTGGAAGAATTATCGTCTCACCGAATTATCATAAAATTCATCACCACCAACTTCAGGAATATACAGATTCAAACTACGGACAGATTTTTATCATTTGGGATAAGTTATTTGGAACATTTAAAACATTACCTGTTTCAGAAATAAAGTTCGGGCTGAAAGAGTTTGAAGAACCTGGGCAGCAAAGTTTTTGGTTCCTATTGATAAGCCCGTTTTTGAAGTTGCGTAAGTAGAGTTCCCCCTCCCGTTGATTTCTATGTTCAAAGCAAGGGCGATCACTTCTTCACAATCACAAACTCCACCCGCCTGTTCTTCTTTCGGTTTTCTTCGTTGGTGTTGGGCACAATGGGTTTGCTTCCTCCAAAGCCTTTGCTGGTGAGCCGTGCTTTGTCAATGCCGTGCTCGGCAAGATAGCTCGCTACTCTTTTCGTTCTGTTTTCGGAGAGCACTTGGTTTTCTTTTACGCCACCCAGGTTGTCGGTATGGCCGTGCGGTTC
>CAZNCO010000611.1:0-3306 GCA_964571345.1 uncultured Ohtaekwangia sp. | reverse complement strand
CTTTTTGAGTACCAATCGCGATTATACCCCCAACTGAAATAAAAGGAACCTTGTTTCTTCGGTGCGAAGTTTCCAAATTCCTGAGCTTGACAAAGATTAAAAGATAAAAGCGTGACTAGAACAAGAACAAATCTGTAGAACAAGGACAAATAATGATTTAGTACAACAAAAAAATTTGGCGCGAAGGTATGAAAAGTTTTCTATTTGACCCTGATAACAAACATGTCTGAGGTCAAATAAATTGATCCATCATTTGCCAGCGCTACATTAGACGTAGCTTCGGGTATTTTTATTTTGCCTAGAAGTTTTCCAATATTGTTAAACAACCACATGCCCCCCGGCCCACTTCCATAAACATTCCCCTTCGAATCAACTTTCATGCCATCGGGAAGCCCCTTCTCCGTTTTGGTAAAAGATGTGGCGTCAAAAAATATCTTTCCGGACGTAACCGTGAGAGAATCGCTCAACGAAAACTCATACCAGATTGCTTTGTCAGGATCTGAGTTGGCGACATATAATTTCTTCTCGTCAGGAGAGAGTGCAATACCGTTTGGCCTTGTGAGAGAATCGATCAGTAAAGTCACTTTTCCACTCTTTGCGATAGCATACACACCCTGAAAAGGTATTTCCTTATCTGGATCTTCTGTGTGCTTCTCTAAGCCATACGGGGGATCTGTAAAAAAAATCGTCCCAGATGAGTGGACGACCAGATCATTAGGGCTATTCAATCTTTTGCCGTTGTAATCACCAGCCAGAGTTATAAAATCGGCTTTTGGATGGGTCAATTCGCTATTCATTTTTGCAATTCTCCGGTCGCCATGTTGGCAGAGCAGAAGGCTACCGTCTAAATCCAATGTTAAGCCATTTGAACCCGGCTCTTTGCTGCGTGTGGTAGTCCCCGTGAAACCTGACGGAGTGAGATAAGGCTCTGCACCTTTTTCCTCTGTCCATTTGTATATAACGTTTTTAGGTACATCGCTGAATAAAAGCATTTTCTCTTTCTCTATCCACAGAGGCCCTTCACTCCAGTCGAAGCCTTCTGCGATAACTTCTGCTTTTGCGTCAGGCGCAACAAACTGGTCAAAAGCAGGATCGTTTCGCTCAAAGGAGCCGATCACTTTTTTTGCGTTTTGAGAACAGGAGATCATGGCAGCTAAACCGAGGATAGTGAAATACTGAAGTTTCATTTATGCTTTAATTTTGATTTTAAACTAAAAAAAATGCCAATGAGTTCTCACTGGCATTTCAAGATTTCCTTGAGTGGTAATTAAACCACCTGTGCTTGTAATTTAGAAGCAATCACCGACTTCGGTACTGCACCCACTTGCTTATCTACGATCTGACCGTTTTTGAAAACAAGCAACGTAGGGATGGAACGCACGCCAAAACGAGCCGTTACCTGTGGGTTTTCGTCCACATTTAATTTTGCAACTACGGCTTTGCCTTCATAATCGTTTGCTAATTCTTCACAGCAGGGCCGATCATTTTGCAAGGGCCACACCACTCTGCCCAAAAATCAACTAATACTGGTTTTTCACCTTTGATAGCTTCATCAAATGTGGCGTCTGTAAGTTCTAATGTTTTGCCCATGGCTATAGATTTTTAAAGTTTATTGAATGTTTGGTTTGACAACGCAAATATAAATGAATTTAGTTCCCATCACCTTCTCGATATGTCGTGGTTAAGACGAACTCAAGCGCAAACTACGTTTAATTGTATCTGCTCTTTTCTTTCGTTGATTCTCCAATTTAGGCTTTTGAATGACAAAGTCAAATTGAAGAAAAGAGTGTCACTATTTCACCGTAAAAACATTAGCTATGTCTTCCACCGGAGTAGTGCCTTCAAATTTTCCGATTCTCTTTTTGTCTTTGAAAAGAAAGATTGCCGGTATTGCGCTGAAGTTGCCAAGGTTTTGGTAGACATCCCCGGGTTCTACATGACTAAAATGGTAGTTTGATTCTTTCATGTTGTAGTCGTTCACAAACTTTATAATGGTGGGCACAGGTGCGGCCGATACAAAATAGAGCTGTTGATTTTTTAATAACTCTTTCTTGGCTGTCATATCTCTTGCCTCGCGCTGGCAATGGTCACAGTCCGGATTAAAGAAAATGATGGCGACTTCTCCCGAAAGCTGACGCAGCGAAACTGTTGACCCATTTATGTCAATGACATTCAAGTTCGGTAAGTCATTTACTGCAATTTGTTCGGGTACGGCCGCAACGGCATTGGTTGATGCTACCTCAGTTTTTTTCTGTTGGCAGGAAAAAATAATTAGTAAGGAGGATAATGCGAGAATGTGTTTCATGAGCTATTGATTATTCTGTTTGAAAGTTAAAGTTAGGATAAACATTTTGTAAGGATTGATTGTTGTCGATAAAAAAGTGTTAATCCAGAAGAAAGCGGGAATGATACTAATCCTTGCGAAGGATTTGCTGCTTCAAGTTCTTGCTAATTCGCGTTGCTCACAACACAAATCAGGTTAACTTTGCGAACATTTCTAAAACTCGATTATAGGCATGGCATTCGGATTATTTAAGAAAGCGGAGAAGAAGCAGGAGCCAACAGGTCCTCATTATTATGATTTGTTGGTGAAAGATATTGTTCAAGAAACAAAGGATGCTATTTCCATTGTGTTTCAGCAGCCGGCAGGAAAAAAAATAGCCTACAAGTCTGGTCAGTTTCTGACTCTTATTGCCACGGTAAATGGAAAAGACGTTCGTAGAGCATATTCCCTTTGTTCTTCACCATTCGTGGATGAGGATTTAGCCGTTACGGTGAAGCGTGTAGACAATGGATTGATGAGTAACTGGCTTCCTGACAATCTGAAGAAGGGCGCTACCCTTAAAGTAATGGAGCCCATGGGGCAGTTCACGACAGAGTTTTCGAAAGACAAGAAACGGCACATTATTATGTTTGCAGGGGGCAGTGGCATCACACCAATGATGTCGCTTTTGAAAAGCCTGCTCACACAAGAGCCTGAAAGCATTTGCTCGCTGATCTATGCGAACCGCGATATCGACAGCATTATTTTTAAAGATGAACTAACCAAGTTGGAGACCAAATACGAAGGGCGGCTTCATGTCATACATATTCTGGATAATGCTCCGATGAATTGGCAAGGATATTCAGGGTTGCTTAATAAGGCGATGCTTGAAAAATTATTCGAGCGCATTCCAAATTGGGGTGATGATAAAACATCTTATCTGATGTGCGGTCCTGAGGGTATGATGAAAAATGTTGACACGCTGTTGGAGGAACATAAGATTGCCAAAGACAAGATCTTTAAGGAGAGTTTTGTGACAGGTG
>CAZNCO010000610.1:0-3308 GCA_964571345.1 uncultured Ohtaekwangia sp. | reverse complement strand
CTTTTGGTTCCACCGTAACGCCAATCACATGTTCAAAATATTCAGACAAATTGAATCCTTTCAGTTCAATGTATTTTATGGGCGAGGGCTTAATTTCAAGAATGCGGTCAAGCGCTAAAGTCAGCAGTGGCGCATTCTTGTTTTTGATTCCCAAGACAAACCAACGGTTCCTGTATTCCTTCAAATACTGTGGATGAAACACAAACTCATTCGCAGCACGCGCTTTGAACGATTGATAGTTCAGTGATACCGCTTCCTTCTTCACAATTGCCTGGTAAACTGTATCGATGTATTCAAGGCCCCTCAGATTTTCATTTTTCTCAAAATCAATGACTGGCTCCTGTTTTGTCTTCGCACTATGAATTTTATTTTCCAGTCGCTGCACCATACCACTCAACTCCTGGAAGTGACTGAAACCTTTGAACTGGCGAAGGATCTCCACCACCTCTGTAAGTTTTCCCAGATCCTGATCGGTAAGTGGAATATTGGTAATCGAATACTCCGGGTCTTCGTAGGTGTAGTACTTTTTTTCCAGCACGACAATCGGGGCATTGTATCCCAGCTTATCGCTGCGCATCATCTGAATGTCCATTTGAATAGACCTGCGGCTCACACCTTTGTCAATGCCTTCATACTCGTAGAGTGCCTCTGAACAGGCATCAATCAAATCTTCGAGCGTCCACCTCCTCGCGCGGTTGCGCAGGCAGTTGTCGATGGTGCGGTAGCGAATAAGGGCATTGCGGTTGACGGGCATCTCGAAAATATTTTCGAAAAAATCGTGAAAATATTTCACTGCGCAAAAAGGCTGCGCAGTGGCCTTTAACCTTTGTATCGTCAATTAAATAAAACGGTTATGAAGTTCAACCTGTTCAAAAAAGCAAAGCAACTGACCAACTATGAGGGAGCAAAGGCTTTTTCATTGGATAACCGCACTGAATTGTACAGCGCGGTGGTCACCACTTCATTGAGCGACAAGTTTTATGAATCAGGAAACAAGCGCCCGGAGCGTCTTCGTGAACTGATTTTGCAAAACGACCCTGCCTTTGTGGCGCGGCTGGCAATCTATGCCCGTTCCAAAATGTACATGCGGAGTGTGCCGTTGGTACTGGCGGTTGAACTGGCCAAATCACAATCAGGAAATAACTTGGTGAGCAAAGCGGTAAAAGGTGTGGTGCTTCGTGCAGATGAAATCACCGAACTGTTGGCTTACTACCAGTTGGCAAACGAACGCAAAGCGACTAAGAAGCTGAACAAGCTATCAAAACAATTGCAACATGGCCTTGCCATCGCATTCAATCGCTTTGATGAATATCAGTTTGCAAAGTACAACCGGGCAGCTGAAGTGAAGTTGAAAGATGCTTTGTTTTTGGTTCACCCAAAAGCGGAGAGCGAAACTCAGCAAGCTCTGTTCAATAAAATAGCGAAAGATGAGTTGGAAGTTCCTTATACATGGGAGACCGAATTATCGGCTTTAGGTCAGAAAAAATTCACTTCCGAAAAAGAAAAGCAGGCGGCTTTTCGTGCGAAGTGGGAAGAACTGATCACCAGCGGAAAACTAGGTTACATGGCGTTGATGCGAAACCTGCGCAACATCATTGAGGCAAATGTTTCTGCGGAAGTAGTGGCAGAGGCATGTGCAACATTATCGAATGCTGTTGCTGTAGCAAATTCAAAGCAGTTGCCTTTTCGTTTCCTGGCTGCCTATCGCGAGATAAAGCTGTTGAAATCTGAACTGGCGCCAATGGTTTTGGATGCATTAGAGAAAGCTGCTGTACAGAGCGCAGTTAACATTCGTGGTTTTGGAAAAGAAACTTCGGTGCTGATTGCCTGCGATGTATCCGGTTCCATGCAAAAGCCTATCTCAGCAAAAAGCAAGATCATGAACTATGATATTGGCTTAATGCTGGCGATGTTGTTGCAGTCACGTTGTGAACGAGTGCAAACAGGTATGTTCGGTGACAAGTGGAAGATCATCAACGTTTCGCGTACCAACATCCTTGCCAACGTGCAGGAGTTTTATAAGCGCGAAGGTGAAGTGGGTTATGCAACCAATGGATTTCTGGTGTTGAAAGATCTGATCGACCGTGAAAAAGTGGTTGACAAGATCATGATGTTCACCGACTGCCAGCTATGGAACAACCAGCAGGTTGACTTCATGGGCAACACGATGTCTGCGTTGTGGAAACGATACAAGCAAATGGCACCGAATGCGCGCTTGTATTTGTTTGACCTTGCCGGCTATGGCACTACTCCGGTAGATGTGCGCGCAGACGGTGTGCACCTGATTGCCGGCTGGTCGGATAAAATTTTCGATGTGCTATCTGCATTGGAAGACGGTGAGCGTGCGCTCACTGAGATTGAAAAGATAGAGCTGTAGTACTAGCTGCCCTCCCCTTCAGATGGAAGGGGAGGCTTTTAAAAATACGCGGGGGCGCGCCAGAGTTTGGAGAGCTGGGCCTGGTCCCGATAGCTATCGGGATAAATCAGGTGCCTCGATGTTGAATAGGTTCGAATCCTATCGACCCCACTTTAGTTTGTTCTTTGAAATATGAAAAATAAGGATGTCGTAGAAGTGGGATACTTCGCGCAATTGGGGAGGAATCACATATCACACTTGTGGTGAAAAGTGTTCCGGTTCGACTCCGGCAAGCGGTGCCCCTATTCTCTCTTCGCCTTTTACTCCTTATTTTATAAATGATGACGAATGCCGTTAGTGTGGAAATACTTCGTTGGTAGAAAGCCGAAAGGCAGAGCGGTTCGAATCCGTAAATTCCGTGCGCATATTGCTTCGTCAACATAGAAAGGTGCCGTTCGTTCAGAGCTACTTCAACTTTTAATTGAAAACCATTCTCTGACGGCTCATCGCCCTTTCTTAACTGATAAATTTCAAACTGATGCCGTAGCTAAGAGTTACTTCGTGTGTCGTGGGTTCGAATCCCATTCTTGTGCAAACAAGATAGCTCAGTTGGTAGAGCAACTTAAATCTCTTATCGATCCTTTGCTCAGTTTGATTCAAAAAATTCAGGTGCCGTAGAAAAGCGTTACTTCGATTGCGATTCGGGCGGTCGTGGGTTCGAATCCCACTCCTTTGACAAATTACACCAAAGGATAGCTCAGTGGTTAGAGCACCATGTGCGCTCTTCGTCTTTTGCCCTGAAATTTTTTTCTCAGAGTGTATATCAATTGGCAGATTACCCGCATTGGAAGCGGGAGGCTGTTGGTTCGAGTCCAGCCACTCTGACAAAACGGAGACATAGATTAAATGGAAAATCATCTGGCTACGAACCAGAAGATTGAAGGTTCAACTC
>CAZNCO010000609.1:0-3312 GCA_964571345.1 uncultured Ohtaekwangia sp. | reverse complement strand
GTTTTGACGACCATGTTTCAAGCGATACACCAAAAGGCTCTTGTACTTTTAAAAGAATGCGTTTATTGTTTTGGGTTAATTCTGCAGTGGTCTTATTAATTATTTTCACCGAAGCCGGAGTGACCATTCGCCAGCGTATTGTGGATGGCACCGAAAGCTCAAACTCATCTCGTATTACTGCATACTTACCGTCAATGATGGCTGCACCGCGCTGCGCACTTGAAACATTTTTACTGTACGTGTTTGATAAATCAACGATGGCGCTTAGAAAATTTCTCTTAGAAGTAGCGCTTTTGATCAAAGCTTCACTCTTAGCCTGCTGCAGTTCGTTATTAAACGAAAGCGTATTGTGAGCAAGATTGCTATATCGAAAAACCTGCCAACGCTGAGACTTTTGATCCAAATCCCAAATGTGAATGCCCTTTGACTCCAGCGATCCGTAATCCTGCAAACCAAAATCCATCGCCCATCTCTCGCCCATCGCATCTATCACAAATGATCCTACATCCATATGACCGTGTGGATTAGCTGGCGATCCGCCTTTAAGACCAATATATATAGCATCTTTCGTCCAGGAGCTTCTCATCAACGCAACTGGATTCTTTCCTCCTCCAACCCAAATCAATTCAGAAGGTTGTGGAATATTCTTAAAGTTCACTCCAGCACCCCAAATTAATACACTCGGCAAATCACGAACACCAGAAATTCTTTCTTTGTCTTTTGCTATTACTTTCTCAGAATGTAAAATGGAATGATCTTTTTTACGGTTAGCAAACCAAAACATTGCAGGATTTAGCCAGCTTGTAGCAGAGCAGTCTGAATAATTAAAATTTAAACCGGTAGGCCCCACCATGTTTGTGAGGTAGTTCGCGGTTTTTGTAAATCCAGTGTTGTTCATCAGTCCAAAGGAAGAACCAAAATTCTTCTCCAGTGCGTCAATCAGATAAACATTGTAAGTGGTTCCATAGCGCCAATATTCATAACCCTCTGCATAGGCACCATCCGGATCGTATTCCTTCATCGGTATGCGAATGGATGAAATAGAACGATTAATAATTTTTCGTGTAAGCACAGGTTGCTCTTCATACACCGCAAGCGCACCATAGATCATCCCGGCATTACAGACCTGATTCCAGTTATTACTTTCCTTCAGCCACGCATTGTACTCTTTTTGCAAAGATGGCTCCAGGCCTTTCTTTATAATAGCATCTTTAATAAGTACGACTGTTGATTTTTGTAAATCATTTTGCAACCAATCAAAGCCAACCGCTACGGCCATTGTCATTTCGGCTACGTCAAGAAAATGAGCAGGATTCCAATCTTTAAAGGAAGACACAGCCAGAAGTTCCTTCTCTACTCGAATCAAATATTTTTGGTTATGGGTCATTCTCCAAGCATATGCCAGGTACATTACTCTCTTTCTGCATTTACGCGATTGCTCTAATAATCTAAAGCCATCTAACTTATATTCAACCGGACTTGTATTCAACATCTCATCACTTTCGCGCAGGACGATCTTATGAATTGCACCCCAAACGCTATCGCTGGCAATTATCTTTTTTAGCTTGTCCTTCTCATCACTTTTCAAAAGCAATCTTGGGTGGTTTGAAACTTGAGTAGATTGGGTTACAAATTCCTCGTTCAACTGTTGGCAAAACAGAGCGCTAGTTGAAATAAAAAGCACGCAAACAAAAATCCTAACTCTAAAGAAAATTCGCTTCGCTTGGCAATTTATTTCCGATGTCATTTTTCAGAACTCGTTATAGCCTGGTGTCCATTGAACTTTTGGATCTTGCTACATCTAACCCTTTCCAATTCTCAAAACAGTATTTCGTGAATAGTTTTGCGCCTTCCGCACTAAAGTGAGTTCCATCAATAAATAAGCTATCTTCCCACACTCTGTTATTGGTATTGATGAAAGCATAGTGATAACTGCCAAGTATGTTTTCAACTTTCGAAACATGATCCGTCAGCATTTTTATCTTAGCCGAATCAAAACTCGAATACAACCCTTGCCTGTATGGCGATTGAAAAAATAAAAGTTGTATTCCGTTCTCCTTACAAAAGGAGGCAATACTATCGAGATAAGCATATTGAACTTGTGATAACCTATCACTCAGATAATCGTTTTTCCACCTACGCTCATTGATTTTAAAATCTCTACTGTCGATGTTAACTGTGCCGTACTCATCGTAACCTAGATAATCATAACTATTGGGAATGGATCTCACTTTTTGAGCATACTTAAAGTTTGATAGGTAGTATTTTAAATTAAAGCATTTCAAATGATAAAATATTTGGGTCTTGTCATCAGAATGCAAAAAATCTTTTAACACAGAGAATTTTACATTTTTTTCAGACGCTTGAAAATCCATAATACCACTTGCCATCACCAACGTGCTCGGTCTGTGAATTTCGGATTGCACTTTTAACAACAGAAAAATATCTTTCATCGACATCCCCCAGGAAGATAAATTAATGTAAGAGTTTGACTGAAGTTCTTCAGTAATGGTTTTTGAATCCAAATTATTTAAACTTAAAGACGAGCCAACCGTGATGACGTCTGCATTTTTATCCCGCCTTCTTAGAAATTCCATTTTCTCATTGTAAGAATAACTGTCTGACAAATCAGGTGCAGGAATATCTTTTGCCGTTATTCTATTGAGTTTGAAAAAGCCAAACGCAAGGAAGACTGATACCAGTGAGGCAGCGCACAAAAAATAAAATACATTCTTTAAAAAAGAACCCATTGCATCTAAAACTGAAAGTAAATAAACTGTTGTTCCTTACCGGCAAAGTAGAGTATCACCAAAATAATTGAATAATACATTGCCCACCTAACGGGCTTATACCACTTAAATCCCAACTTAGCGATGGCATACTGTTGCTCTCTTCCCATCCATTCGATCAACATAAAAATGAAAGTAATAAATAAAATCCTGGTGGCTCTGTCCATTCCGGGAAAAGTAGGTGTTGTAAACAGTGAGCTTGAGAAAATCTCAGCAATGTAATTCAATGCATGCGTCACGCTATTGGCCCGGAAAAAAATCCACGAAAATACAGTTAGGAAAAAAGTAATTACGATGGAGAAAAACTCCTTCGATGTGGGTATGTATTTTCCTTTCGCAACGATTTCAAGATTGTTTCTGTTTGTATTAAAAATTACGGACGGCATTATATAAAGAGCATTGAGGAGACCCCAAATAATAAAAGTCCAGTTCGCTCCATGCCAAAAACCACTTACTAAGAAAATAATAAATGTATTTCTGATTTTCATCCATGTTCCACCTTTGCTTCCACCCAGCGGAATGT
>CAZNCO010000608.1:0-3317 GCA_964571345.1 uncultured Ohtaekwangia sp. | reverse complement strand
CACAAGCGCATGTTTGTATTCAATACCATTGCATTGCTGATCGTTGTGGCGATCATTGCCATGAACCAGAGAGGATTTTTTAGCGTAAGCTGGTAATTTTTGAATTCAAAATTCTAAGCCACGGATTCACGTATTGTTTTAATCGTTGAATCTGTGGCTTTCTCATTTCTTATGCGTTTTTTGGCGCCAACACCAACGCCCTCTTAATCTCCCTGGGCGAAAATTCACACCCAGTAAAGGTCGCTTTTTACATCCCAGTCAATCATTATGGTTCCGTCCTGACTCGGTTGTTTAGTCTTCGGATTGGCTTCGTTTATCATTAGAGTAGAAAGCAAGTACATTCCATGAAACTGGCCGGTATCTGGGTAAAACCTTCCACTTACGAGCTTAAGTTGCCGGTAGTTTCCCGTTACCTTCCATTTACGCACCATTTAGCCGGAACGAAGCCTGAACGAAGGATGAACGAAACATCCATTAAGGATAAAGCCACCTTACATAAACCTTTGCTCTATTGTTATTTGTTCTTGCCGCAAAACGATGAAGCAAGTTTAAGTGGACTGCTGGTTCAAGTGTCGATTTTATTTTCTTTGTTGACCGCCTTTTCTTTTCCGTTGATTGGTGC
The DNA here is from genome assembly GCA_964571345.1 of uncultured Ohtaekwangia sp. Lineage (GTDB taxonomy): Bacteria > Bacteroidota > Bacteroidia > Cytophagales > Cyclobacteriaceae > ELB16-189. The sequence continues at coordinate 2,695 of CAZNCO010000608.1, read as the reverse complement.
TGAAAACCGCTTTCTCTGCCTCAGTGATTTTTATGGGTTGTGTCTTTGTAATTTATTTTTAACTCAACTCAATAAAAGAGTTTATTCGAAGATTTGATCACTTTGTTAGTTGATTCCACATTGATACAATTGAAATTATTTCAAGTAAATCAAATATTGCAGCAATTATTCCAGTTGCTCCAATTGCAGCAATTAGTCTTGGGATGAATACCAAGACTAATCCTGGACTTGATACGACATCATTTGGGTTACTCGGATCATAAACAATTGACAATCTTCTTCCTGTTGGTTTTGCGGGGTAGTATCCAATGCTTAGCTGTTTCGTAATTTTTTCATTTTGGTCCGTATAAAACTCTATGACTGGATAGTAAACCCCAGATCCTTCATCTCCAGGCTCATAGACATTTTTGATAATCTTTGCCTCGGATCTTTTTCCCACGCGCAAAATTCGATTGCCCCTTCGCCAAAGAATAACTCCAACCATTAAAAGAATTAAAGAGAAGAATATGATTTGCCTAGCTACCATTATTTCTCTACCAAATTGAATGACTGAAGGCAAAGTAAATTATTAGTTCTCTTTTCAATGATCAGAGTCCACTAAAAATATGATAGTTTCGGCTTCTGACCCTTTTTGTCCGGCCCGAGAAACTGGGTCTGGCAACTTGTAACTTGGGGCTTGTTACCCGAAACCCTCTTTCTGCCAGTCTGTCACCTTTTGCTTTCAAAAGCCCCTTGGCATAATGGTTGTGAAATGGGCTGAAGGAAATTCAAAAACAGAAATAAAATCTAGCAATATGGGAAAGATAATAGGTATCGACTTAGGAACAACCAACTCGTGCGTGGCCGTAATGGAAGGTAACGAACCTGTTGTGATTGCCAACAGCGAAGGACGCAGAACCACTCCTTCAATTGTAGGCTTCTTGGACAATGGCAAAGGCGAGCGCAAAGTAGGTGACCCTGCCAAGCGTCAGGCTATTACCAATCCCAAGAACACCATCCAATCTATCAAGCGCTTTATGGGCAAGAAGTTTGGAGATGTAGATAGCGAAAAGAAAATTGTTTCATACCAGGTAGAAAGCGGTAACAACGACACTGTGCGCGTGCGCATTGGTGATCGCTTGTACACTCCGCAGGAAATCTCTGCTATGATTCTTCAGAAAATGAAGAGTACGGCCGAAGACTACCTTGGCACATCTGTGACAGAAGCCGTTATCACAGTGCCCGCTTACTTTAATGATGCAGAACGCCAGGCTACGAAAGAGGCAGGGCAAATTGCAGGCTTGGATGTGAAGCGTATCATCAACGAACCTACAGCAGCAGCTTTGGCATACGGTCTTGATAAGAAAAACAAAGACATGAAAATTGCCGTGTATGACCTTGGCGGTGGTACATTCGATATTTCAATTCTTGAATTAGGTGATGGTGTGTTTGAAGTGAAATCGACCAACGGTGATGTGCACCTGGGTGGTGATGACTTTGACATGCGCATTATGAACTGGCTGGCCGATGAGTTCAAATCTGAGAAGAACATCGACTTGCGCAAAGACCCGATGGCATTGCAGCGTTTGAAAGAAGCGGCTGAGAAAGCGAAGATTGAACTTTCCAGCGGGATGGAAACTGAAATCAATTTGCCTTACATCACTTCAGTAGACGGAGTACCAGAACACTTGGTGAAGAAATTATCGCGCTCGAAGTTTGAGCAACTCTGTGACGATCTTATCAAGAGAACATTGGAGCCTTGCCGCAAAGCAGTTGCCGATTCAGGTGTATCTGTTTCGCAGATTGATGAAGTGATTCTGGTGGGTGGTTCAACTCGTATCCCAAGAATCCAGGAAGAAGTTGAAAAATTCTTTGGCAAGAAACCTTCAAAAGGTGTAAACCCTGATGAGGTAGTTGCTGTAGGTGCTGCAATTCAAGGTGGTGTATTGACCGGTGAAGTGAAGGATGTGCTGTTGTTGGATGTTACTCCTCTTTCTTTGGGTATCGAAACCATGGGTGGGGTGATGACAAGATTGATCGAATCCAACACCACGATTCCTTCTAAGAAATCAGAAGTATTCTCAACAGCATCTGACAGTCAGCCTTCAGTAGAGATTCACGTATTGCAAGGTGAGCGCCCGATGGCGAAAGATAACAGAACGATAGGTCGCTTCCACTTGGATGGAATTCCTCCTGCACCGCGTGGTGTACCTCAGATTGAAGTGACATTCGATATTGATGCAAACGGTATTCTACATGTGTCGGCTAAAGACAAAGGCACCGGCAAAGAGCAGAAGATCAGGATCGAAGCATCTAGCGGATTAACAGATGCGGAAATCCAAAAGATGAAGCAAGAAGCTCAAGCCAATGCCGATAACGATAAGCGTGAAAAAGAGAAAGTTGAGAAAATCAACCAGGCTGACTCGCTGATCTTCCAGACAGAAAAACAAATGAAAGAATTTGGCGACAAACTTTCAGATGGAAATAAGGCTGCTATCAACAGTGCTCTTGAACGATTGAAAGCAGCTCATCAAAGCAAAGACTTAGCATCTATTGATAATGCGATGAATGCTCTGAATACCGCATGGCAGGCAGCTTCGCAAGAGATGTATGCAGCGTCTGGTCAAGCCGCAGGTGCTCAACCTAATGCAGGTGGCGGAAATGCTGGCGGAGGAAACCAAGGCGGTGGCGATGCACAGGATGTAGAGTATGAGGA
>CAZNCO010000607.1:0-3321 GCA_964571345.1 uncultured Ohtaekwangia sp. | reverse complement strand
TTGCAGCGCCTATTCCAAAAAGTTGGCTCGAATGGTATCAATCACTTGGCATTACGGTTCGGGAAAGTTATGGAATGACCGAACAGTGTGGGCTATCACATGCCAATCAGGAGGAAGTTCGTGTTGGTACCGTGGGAAAAACGATGCCACACGTTGAGACGATGTATTCCAACGAAGATGAAATCCAAACTCGGCATGGCGCGTTGATGATGGGCTACTACAAAGAACCAGGACTGACCGCTGAGATATTTACTCCTGAAGGATTTTTGAAAACAGGAGATTGCGGCAAGTTGGATAAAGACGGATTCCTCACCATTACCGGAAGAGTGAAAGACATTTTTAAAACCGACAAAGGAAAATATGTGGCGCCCACCCCCATCGAAATGAAATTGTTGAAGAATACAGACATTGAACAAGTGTGTGTAGTGGGGATGGGCATTCCACAACCTATTGCTTTGATTGTTTTGTCGGCAGCCGGCAAAGCAAAATCAAAAGAAGAAATTGCCAAGAGTCTTTCAATGATTTTGGCAGAAGTAAATGAGTCAGCCGAAGATTACGAAAGGCTAAAACGGGCTGTGATCATACCCACCGAGTGGAGCATTGCAAATGGATTAATGACACCAACTATGAAGGTTAAGCGCAATGAAGTAGAGAAAATACATTTACCGAACTACCCCAAGTGGTATGCTGAAGAAAGTATGGTAGTGTGGGCTTAACTTCTTGTTTTTATTAGATCTGCAGCTTTCTCTGCAATCATTATCGTTGGTGCATTTGTGTTGCCGCTTGTGAGTGTGGGCATGACGGATGCATCAACCACGCGCAGGTTTTCAATTCCATGAACTTGCAATTTTGAGTTCACCACTGCCATTTCATCATGTCCCATTTTGCAAGTGCCTACAGGATGATAAACACATTCTGCGCTTTTTGAAATGTGATAAAGCCATTCATCATCCGAACTTGTTTTAGCAGGGCAATGGGTGCGAATACGAAGTTTTGAAAAGGCATTTGCCTCTAGAATTTCAAATGCCAATTTTCCTCCGGCTATCATCGTCTTTCGGTCAACTTCATGTGATAAATATTTAGGATCAACCACAGGTGCATCATTTGGATCTTTTGACCGAATTAAAACATAACCTCGACTGAGTGGATTTACTTGCGTAGGCAGGATCGTGTAGCCGTCCACACGCGGGTAAGTATTCAAGTCAAAAATATTTGTGGTATAATCGTCACCTGCGTTGGTAGGTGTGAATTGAAATTGCAAATCGGGCTTCGGTTGATTGCTGGAAGACTTCACAAACGCGCACGCTTCAAGTGGTCCTATGGTAAGCGGCCCTTTCTTGAAAAGCGCATAGTTTAGAACAGCCTGCAACTGCCGATGCCCAGGAAGCCAGTGATTGTTGCTAATTGGCTGTGAGCACAAACTGCTTACCGCATAAAACAAATGATCTTGTAAATTTTGCCCAACACCAGGTAGTTCTTTTTTTATTTCAATGGAGAATTTTGAAAGAAGATCCTTTGATCCTATACCTGAAAGCATCAACAGTTGCGGAGAGGCAAATGCTCCGGCTGATAGAATCACTTCTTTAATCGCAAAGAATTTTTGAGTTGTGTTGCTCCCTGTGGCAAGTTCTACTCCAACAGCTTTATCTTTTTCAATCAAAATTTTTGTCACCAGGGCCTTTGTAATCACATGAAGATTTTTTCGCGAAACCGCAGGCACAAGAAATGCTTGAGCAACGCTATGACGTTTTTGATTTTTAATCGTGAACTGCATCAGGCCCGCGCCCTCTTGAGATGCACCATTGAAATCATCATTGCGCGCTATGCCTCTCTCAACACACGCTTCCACAAAAGCTTCAGCAATGGCCGTGCGGTAGCGTTGTGAGAATGTGACATTCAGCAACCCATCCTTGCCATGATAATCATTTGTAATCTGTTCGTTATGCTCAGACTTAACGAAGTACGGGAGCACTTCTTTGTAGCTCCAGCCTTCGTTTCCAAGCCGAGCCCAATGATCATAGTCGGATGCGTTGCCGCGCACGTACGCCATAGCATTCGTTGAGCTGCATCCTCCTAAAACTTTTCCACGCGGGTGGTAGATCTTACGGTTTTGTAAATGAGGCTGAGGTTCCGTCCAAAAGCAATTCCAGTCATCCTTGCCGTGATATAATTTTGGATAGCCACCTGGCATGTGGATCATTGGGTTAGAGTCTTTCCCACCTGCTTCGATGAGTAGAACATTTTTGCCTGGATCTTCCGTAAGGCGATTGGCCAACACACAACCTGCCGAACCTGCGCCAATGATGATGTAATCAAATTGCATAGACCCCTCAAGTAACGAAAAGATTTTCATAAAATGAATGATCGATAACCATGAGAAAAATCTCAATCAAAAAAATTCACCTACCTTTAAGGTGAAATATATTTTTTTAACTGCTCGTTTCAAATCTGAAAAGCGAGCGCAACTTAATCAGGCGCCAGCCGATACTATGTCAAAGAAAAAATTCAAAGAAAAAAAAGCAAAGAAAGAAAAGGAACAAAAGTCATCACTGCACAAAGCAGTGGCACGATTTCTAAATGATAATCCCGGCAAGGCATTTGACTTCCGGCAGATTGCAAAGAAAGTAGGTGCAAAAAATAAACTCGCCAACAAAGAGATCACGGATACTATCGAAGACCTAATCGATCGAGGAAAAATCCGCAAGTTGGCCAATGGCCAGTACGCATCTATTCTTGAAATCCCGGTTGTCACCGGTACGGTTGATCATGTCAATCCAAGGTTTGCGTATGTCATCACGGGTGTGGAAGGAGAAAAGGATATCTACATCAACTCACGACACTTGGGTGCAGCCCTTCATGGTGATACAGTTGAAGTAGAATTGTTCAGCAAACGCAGTGGAGAAAATCCCGAAGGTCGTATTACAGACATCTTAAAACGCGCTCGTACGCGTTACGTTGGGCGCGTTGAGCTTTCAAAAAACTACGCATTCATTGTTCCTGACAACAAAAGAATCTATCAGGATTTTTTTGTTTACCCAGAAAACATAAATGGGGCAAAGACCAACGACAAAGTTTTATTCGAAGTAACGCGTTGGCCTGAAGGAGATAAAAGTCCCGAAGGAAAAGTGATTGAAATCCTCGGAAAGACAGGCGAGAACGAGGCTGAGATCCATTCGATCATGGCCGAGTTTGATTTACCTTTCCGTTTTCCGGAAGCTGTGTTGAATGAATCGGAATCCATCAGTGAAAAGATTTCTGTGGAGGAAATAAAGAAGCGTAAAGATTTCCGTGAGACATTGACTTTCACAATTGATCCGGAAG
>CAZNCO010000606.1:0-3330 GCA_964571345.1 uncultured Ohtaekwangia sp. | reverse complement strand
CAACTACTTTCTCCCCTCGGCCATTTTTATCAATTGATTATCGCCAGGAAAGCAGCAAACATGAACATAGACCTTGCTTCATTCAGCCTGATCTATAATCTCAAAACAACGGGCTTCGCAAAACTGATGGTGATGGTCTTTGTCGTGGTAGCTTCTCTCCCGCTGAATTTATTATTCCGGAAACGAAATAAGTATTTCACAGACCATGTCGGCTACATGGTAGAACTTGCCTGTTTCAATCTGTTTGTAAACGCCATTATACTATCGCTGATCGGAGCCTTCACCGGACTCGGCAAACATTTGGATGAACTGGTTTTGACAGCATTCTTCATCTCTACAAACCTTTATTTCCTTGTGATGTCCAGCCGTGAATTCTACAAAGAGAAAGGCTGGCGCCTTGCGGTGAAATCAATTACCATGATTCTGTTCCTGAAAATTGCCCTTGAGGTTTATCGATCCATTCTCTTTTTCGTTACAATTTATTCCCTCTAATCTCAAACAACCCTTCTTTCTCTCTGTTTACTCCCTGCGCGATCCATTGAGCAACAAGGCCTTTACCAACGATATACCTACCATAGTAGCCGCCATGGACCCCGTTAGCGAGCGTTTGCAACGCGTCCTATTCTAATCTTCATCCGTATTTGCCGCCAACATGGAAACATCGGCCCATTCATCATTCACAGAACTTGGACAGAATCTTGCCACAACTTTTCTAAAAATTGTAATGAACTTCGACCTCCCAGTAAAAAGGATTTATATGATGGATTTCATTATACGGAGTAGAGTCGGTTGACCGAAGTAATTTTGTTCCCGCATAATAATTAGTGGTGGTGTTTATAGTGCCCTGTGGCACTGCATAGGTAGGTGTCAATGACCATCCCCATTTTTTAGCTTCGTAGGTAAGTGGAATGGTTAGTTCATTGTCCAGGAAAAGCAACCCTTTATCAACAGGCTCCGTCACCATCCGCAGAACGTTTCCGGTTTTTAATCTCCGGTGGGCAAACCCTGCAAAGAAATTAACGGTGCTGAAATTGAAGTCAATGGAAGGAGTGAGAGTCCACTGTTTGTCTGAAGGGCCCCATTCAAATCCGTGCGCAAAATTTGTATTGAGCACGAGATCCACCTTTGAATCAAATAGCACATTGGCCCCTCCTGTCACCTGGATGATATTAAAATCATAGGTAAGCGATCCACCCATGTCGGTACGGATATCACTGCGTATGGCGCTGCTGGAGGCATCGTAAAAGTATTTGTCGAGGGTAAGGGATCCACTCAGTTTTTCAGAAATATCAAAATCATATCCCAGGCCAATCGTGGTATAGTCTATCCGGTCAGCCCGGCCTTGTTTTAAGTAGGCAGCAGCGAATGTTGCATAGAAGCCACTCTTATGGTAATAAGAGATGGAGGGGGTAAAATAAGGTGTGGCAAGCGAATCGCCACGGCCCATATAAACCATGTTTGATATGTAATCAAACGACAATTGAAAATACGATTTATCAGTTTTATCGTCCGCCTTGGTTTGCGCTGAAAGAAGGAAGGAACTGCATAAAAAAAACAGGATTGGGAAGGTAGCCTTATACATAGACAATTTTGAGCATTCGATGCACAAGAAAAGCAAAAGTTTACAGTCAGAAACAGAAAATCCACTACTATCTTTGAAGCCGTGTAAAGTGTTATCACCTTGCACCAACCGGTAAGCATGATTGCCTGCGAGCTTTTACCAGATTATGAACCACTCATTTCTTTTTCTTTTCAATCTGCCGGCCAGCGCTACCCACAGAGTAAAAAGCCAATCTACTACTCGAGAGCGAACAGAAAGAATAAAACATAAATGCTAAATTAACGACATGAGTGTTCGAAGATTTGTGTCGGTGCTGACAGGTATTTTTATTTCCAGCAATCTTTATTTCCTGGTTAGGTCCAGCAAAGAATTTTATAAAGAAAAAGGCTGGCGCCTGATCGTTAAATCATTGGTGATGATCTTGTTTTTAAAAGTGGCCCTGGAAGTTTATCGATTCATCCTCTTCTTTATAACGATCTATTCGCTTTAATGAGAAAGTGAGTTTGTAGGTGTGATAACCTCTCAGACACGATGGGTACTGTGAGGGATAGTAGTTCAAAACTACTCGTTCCTATTTATTTAGCGTTCAAGAAATTCGTTTACCTCCCTTGACATTTCTTGTCACCCTCTTCAGAGCAGGCACAGCAACACCAATTTCTTGCAGGGTCTTTTTCTTATCTTTCATATAATCAGCAAGCGCCAGGTGGTAAACCGAGCGGCCTTTTTTAGTAGCCTTCTTTTCATATTGTTTGCGAAGCTCAGCATCACTCGCCACATGCTTTGCATACGTCACCGCCTCTTTAAATCGCCCGTTGGTCTTTTTCTGTTCGCTCGTGCGCCTCACGTTGGTCATGTCGGGCCGCGTGGAAATAACAGTTCCATAGCGGTATTGTTTGATAATAAAATCTCCTATCTTACCACTTAATCCGTGCAGGAGAGAATTCTTTTTTATTCTGGCCATCTGCTAAAGATAATCATCTGAAAAGAGTTCTTGCAAATAGGTTTTTCACGTCACTCCTCTCAATCCATCCTCCGTTCATCCTTCGTTCGCGGTTCGTTCACGGTTCTACTCAAAGGGCAGTCAAAGGCTGGTTTCAAGCAGGGATGAGGTATGGATAAAGTATACCTTACACCGACAAAGCTATGAAATGTCGGTTATCTGCCGAGTGTGGATTCAAGACTCTCCAGCAACTGGCGCGCTTGCATTTGTTCATGCATAGGAACAAGTTTTAAGTACGTCCTTAAATTTTGGACAGCTTCCTCTATTTCCTTCTTCATCGCCATCGTGAGGGCCAGGTTGAAATAGCTATTCGGAAATTCTGGTTCAACTTCGATAGATACCTGGTAATGTAGTTTGGCCAATGGAAGATTGCCGCTCTCTGCATAAAGATTAGCAAGGTTATAATGGGCCTCAAAGTGCCGTGGATTCTCACTGAGGGCTTTTGTGAAGCAGTCAATGGCTTTTGTGTAGTTACCGGTTTGGGATTCCAATATTCCCAGATTGCAGTATGCATCGGCAACGGAGTCTCCCTGTTCAATGGCCTTTTGATATGCTTCTTGTGCGCTGTTGTTTCCTTGTTCATCCAGCATGAGCGCTTCTTCAAATTGAGTAAGCTTGTTAAAAGGAACAACCTTGCCGCCTGAAAAAAGATTTAACTGACGTGATCGAGGCTTCTCAGGAAGGTCGCTCTTTTTCCGAACAGGTTTAAAACCAAATTTTTCGGGGTTGCTAGCTGGAAATTGGATAACCTTCGCCATGTGTACAAAGG
>CAZNCO010000605.1:0-3336 GCA_964571345.1 uncultured Ohtaekwangia sp. | reverse complement strand
GTAGATGCCTGTCTGCAACAACCGGAATATTCGGTGGTTCCAGAGATTGCCAAAAATGATCTTTACTTCAAACCCGCTATTCAAACCGGAAGCGACTCAGATTCTCTGATTGTAAAATTTGATTTCAAAGACGGTGATGGTGATTTGGGAATCGGTTCTTTAGACTCTACGGCTACAAACTACTATGACTTTTTCAGCCCCTGGTATTATGCGTACGATTCTTCAAATTTTAGCGTTGGGTTTTCAATTGATCGCACCATTACACTACCGGGTAAGTATAAGTGGATTGACCTAGACACGAAGAATAATGTTCCCCAATTCGATACATTGCCGGCTCTTAGCTGTAAGAACTGGGAGCAAGTGACTAATAATTCCGGAGCGACAAAAACATTTTACATCACTCAAAATCCAAAGGCATTCAATATGCGAATGGATTTCTATACACGAGACTCAAATGGCAATTATGTTCTGTTTGATCCATTCTCTACGTTTCCCAACTGTTCTCCACATCTTTTCTGGGGCACTTTTAAAGAATTGTCAAGTGATAGAGGGAAAAAAGCACCTATTGAAGGAACATTTGCTTACAAATATCCTTCCGCTGCGCTCAATTTTCTATTAAGTGGCCAAACACTAAAATTACAAATTTCAATATTCGACCGCCAGTTCCATCAAAGCAACGTGCTTGAATGGAAGGATTTTACTCTTGCTTCTATTACAAGAAAATAAATCAATATAAAGAAGGGAACCTCATAGGATCAGCTTCCTGAAGCAATGCATATATCTTTTCGTATACTTCTTCCGGATTGGGCTTTGAGAAATAATCTCCATCTGAAGCATAAGCCGGACGATGCTCTTTCGCAGTGATTGTTACCGGAGCCGAATCCAGATATGAATATGCCTTCTGTTCCTCAAGAACTTTTTGCATCATAAATGCAGTAGCTCCTCCCGGCACATCTTCGTCTGCGAAAACAACACGGTTTGTTTTCTTAATTGAATCTGTAATTATATGATGAATATCAAAAGGCAATAAAGTTTGTACGTCAATCACCTCGCAAGAGATACCTGCTTCCTCCAGATCGTGCGCTGCTTCCATCACCACCCGGCACATCGAACCATACGTTACCACTGTTACATCGGTACCTTTCTTAATGACTTCGGGAACTCCTAACGCAACTTTAAATTCACCAATGTTGTCTGGTAATTTTTCTTTCAACCGATACCCGTTCAAACATTCAATGATCAAGCAAGGGTCATCAGATTGAAGCATGGTATTATAAAAACCTGCTGCCTGAGTCATGTTTCTGGGAACCAGCACATGCATTCCTCGAAGGCTGTGCAAGATCATTCCCATGGGCGATCCCGCATGCCAGATGCCTTCAAGACGATGGCCGCGTGTTCTCACTATCAATGGAGCTTTCTGTCCACCCTTTGTTCTGTATTGTAGACATGCCAGATCATCTGACATGATTTGAATTGCATAAAGCAAATAATCCAGGTATTGAATCTCCGCGATAGGACGTAATCCACGCAAAGCAAGTCCGATTCCCTGGCCAATAATAGTACACTCACGTATTCCAGTATCTGTTACACGCAGCGCTCCGAATTTTTCTTGTAAACCAGCGAATCCTTGATTCACATCACCTATTTGTCCAACGTCCTCACCGAAGGCAAGCACAAGCGGATCTCTTTTTAAGGCTGCTTCAAAACAGGCCTGCAGCACTTCTCTTCCATCCACCAATGGCGAATTGTCAGAAAATTGTGCATCTACTGGTGTCGCTTTCAAGGCTGACCACTCTGATTGACTCAACAAATGAGAATTGTAACGATCCGCATTTTCCTCTGATGTACGTTTTACCCAATCAAGAATTCCATCGCGCACCACAGAGTTCTTACCAGCCAATATTCGCAACGCTTTTTTCGCAGCTTTTACAGAATCTAATCGCTCGGGGTTGATCGTGCGAGCAAGGTGTTCTTTAATGGCCAGAATCTCACTATTGTCACTTGCTTGATTTAACAACGTCATCAATGCCTTCTGATCCTTTTGTATTTCAGAAGTAAACGCTTTCCAAGCTGCATCTTTTGCGGCTTTCGCGAAAGCCTTTGCGTCTTTTTCGATCGCATCTAATTCCGAAGGAGAACTTATTCCAGATGAGATGATCCACTCACGCATCTGACGAATGCAATCAAATTCTTTTTCCCATGCCAATCTCTCTTTGGATTTGTAGCGTTCGTGAGAGCCCGAAGTAGAGTGCCCTTGCGGCTGTGTCATTTCTGTCACATGCACAAGCACTGGCACATGTTCCTCTCTGCATATTCTTGCAGCCTTTTCATATGTTCGGCAAAGCGCTTCGTAATCCCATCCTTTCACAACGAAAATCTCAAAACCTTTTTCCTTTTCGTTGCGCTGAAATCCTGCTAATATTTTTGAAATACTTCCTTTGGTAGTTTGATATTCTTTCGGAACTGAAATTCCATAATCGTCATCCCACACCGACATTAGCATCGGCACCTGAAGAACTCCCGCTGCATTAATAGCCTCAAAGAACATTCCTTCAGAAGTAGAAGCATTTCCAATCGTACCAAAAGCAATTTCATTGCCTTCATTACTCAGGTTCGAATAGGCTTTTAGTTCTTCATTGTTTTTAAAAAGTTTCGAAGCATATGCCAGCCCCAATAATCTTGGCATTTGTGCAGCTGTAGGAGAAATATCTGCACTTACATTTTTAAGCTTACTTAATTCTTTCAACTTGCCTTGGTCATCAATCATGCGTGTAGCAAAGTGGCCGGTCATTTGCCTACCGGCTGATGCTGGATCTGCTTCCACATTGGTATGAGCATACAATTGTGCGAAATAATGACTAAGTGTCATCTCACCGATCGCCAGCATAAAAGTCTGATCGCGATAATACCCTGCACGATGATCACCCTCTTTAAAAACCTTCGCCATCGCAATTTGGGCCAGCTCTTTTCCGTCACCAAAGATTCCGAATTTAGCTTTGCCCATGAAAACTTCTTTCCTTCCCAAAAGACTGGCTTCGCGGCTTGTACAAGCTACGTGATAGTCTGACAAAATAACTTCAGCCTCTTTGGAACTCACAGATGAAAGGGTGCTGGTTTGACTCATCACAGTAAACGATTTCGGTAAAAGTAGGCAAAAAGACAGGAGCGTTCAAAAACAAATTCATCAACGAAATTTAATAATGCTTTCATGTTTGTGAACGAAAGAATTTAACCCAATCTCCACTCAAAACCTGCGGATAATTTGCTGCGTTTTTAAACAAATAAATCAGTGCTTCGCAATTATCAACAGTAACCACATCACGATAATAACCATAT
>CAZNCO010000604.1:0-3346 GCA_964571345.1 uncultured Ohtaekwangia sp. | reverse complement strand
ATCCACTGACTTGTGCCGTTCTCTCAAAACCACTCTCCCATTTTTGAATTGATAAATTTGCTCAGATAGATCGAGCTTGAATTTTTGACTTGTCACATCCCAGGTCGCTTCATATTTCCGTGCCGCCAAAAGAGAATCATTCCTCATCAAATATTGACCATTGCCAAAGCCATAGTCAGCACAATCAGATTTTCGAATAGTCAGTCGCTCATTCTTAATTTCAAATTGCATGTACTTACTTGCACAATCATCAAGCCCTACTGTCTTTTCATTGATCAGTTTTCCATTGCTTCTGAAAAAGGAAACCTGGTTGTTGAAGTCTTTTTCATCAAGCAGCAAGGAGTCAGAATCTATGTCCATGTAAACAGCAGACGCTGCGTAACTGTCTGTCGTGTTGATTTTAAGCGTATCCACCTGTTTCATAACCACGCCCGACTCACTTGGGTCACTCAGCCTGTTTGCTGATCTCGAACAACCCATCAATCCCAACAGTATGACTAGTCTTATTTTGTTCATGAGAAGAATAGAAGAACGAATTTATTGTTTGCCTTTCAAAGTAAGAAGCCTTGTGGAATTTGGCAAATACTATAAAGATTGGAAAAGCACTCGTTGCAAACGAGCGCTAACTGAGAGATTCTCGCCCACGCTTTTTGGCACATGCCATGGCCGCACAAACACACTCAACACCAAAGCCAAACCCAACAGCATTGATATTTGATTTTATAATTCAAGAAAATGGGTTTAAATTTATCACCAGCCCATCATACTTTATTTTGCTGTAAAGTAGATGGGCGTTTTTCTTGAATTTTTACTAATCTTTTAACGGCCATGAATGAAGGAGCGAAATATTTCAAATGTGATTTTCAAGTACACACGCCTCGCGACCTTAGATTTAGTGGCCCAGAATATGTAACAGATGATGAAAGAAGGGCTTACTCAGCTAAACTAATCAAAGCGTGTAGAACAAAAGGAGTTCATGCCATAGCAATTACTGACCATCATGATTTGTGGTTCTATCAATTTATTAAAGAAGCTAGTCATCTTGAGACTGATGGCGATGGCAAAGTGATTTTTGAGCAAGACAGAATTATTGTTTATCCTGGAATGGAGTTAACCCTTGATGTTCCTTGTCAAGCATTGCTAATTTTTGATTCTATCCTTCCACTCACTGACGAACTTGTAGTTAAAATATATACAGCATTAAAAATTCAGAATCCTAATCCAAAAACAACATCAAAGACTTCAGCGACAACAAGATTGCCATTCAAAAGCATTAATGATGTCTATGAAGCATTAGAATCAATTGAATTGCTAAAAAATAGATTCATAATATTTCCCAACATTAAAGAGGATGGTGGCGATTCAATTCTACGAACAGGATTTCATAATGAATACGCTAATGGCCGATTTGTTGGTGGATATCTTGATAGAGGACAGTACGAGAGTCATAAAAGCAAAGTTGGTTGGAATAATATTGTTAATGGAAAAACTCAAGCCTATGGAAATCGTTCAATTGGGGTTTTCCAGACATCCGATAATAGAGACGACTCATTTTTACACTTAGCTACTTCAGCTTCTTGGGTTAAATGGTCTACTCCTACAGCAGAAGCGTTAAGACAAGCTTGTTTAGCAAAGAAATCAAGAATACTTCAAGAAGAGCCCAAGCTTCCATTAACCAGTATTTCAAACGTTAAGATTACAAATAGTAGTTTCTTAAAAACTCAACAAATTGAGTTCAATCCACAATTTAATATTTGTATTGGAGGAAGAGGAACAGGAAAGTCATCTATTTTACAATACATCTCATGGGCATTAGGGAAAGATGCTGACCCCGAAAAAAAGAATGACCTAGAGAAGTTTGCTCAAAACACTCTTATGAATGATGGAAGTGTTAAGTTAGTTGTAATTAAAAATGGTATTCCCCACTTTATAAAACGAAGCCTCACGAGTTATCAGATAAAAATAGGAAAAGAAGATTGGCAAGACACGAACAGTCAAAATATTGCTTCAATTATTCGGGCAGATTCCTTTGCGCAGAAGGAGCTAAGCAAACACGAAAAAAATCGCACCTCTCAACTTACTAAAATTATAGAAAATACAGTTGATAGTGGTCTTGAGCCACTAAGACGCCAACTTGAGGACAATGCCAACCAAATCAAGGAAGTGGCTGCAACCTTTGAGGCCTATTTAGCAAATCGAAAATCAAGTGCTGATTTAAAAACACAAATTGATTCAATCGAGGAGCAGATTAAATCTCTCAATAACCAACTCAAGGACGTGCCTAATGTTGACAAGACGATACTTGAAAACAATAATCTAGTTGATAATGAGAAGACTTTGATAAAAACCTCAGAAGCACAAATTGCAAGCTTATCCTCTCAAATCACATCAATTCTTCAAAAAGGAAACTTCGGTCTTCTAACAACAGATGAAGCAAGTATATTAAATAAACCGCAAGTAAAAGAGCTCGCCACATCTCATGATGAGATAGTACGAACTATTAAAACTGATTTAGAAGGCATATTAAGAAAGTTAAGTTCTACTGCCCTCGAAGGCTCTAAAAGGTCTTTGAAAGACTTGCATTTAACCCATGATTTGTCCTACTCTGAGGCAAAGACTAGACAAAGTAAGTTCGAGGAAATTATTAGAGAAATTGAAGATATAAGAAAGCGGCTGAGTATTTTAATTGAAGATAAGCAAAGAGTTGATGAGTCCATTGCGAAACAACGAGGAAGCATAAAACAATTACAAAATTTATTCTATACTCGAAATAGGCTAAATCTAGAACTTTACAAATTAATTGGTAGTGCTGTCGCTGATGTTGTCAGTAAAAGCGAAAAATCTCTTGAAATTGAACTTACGTCTCTTAGCAACATAGACAACATAGTCAAAAGATTTGTATCATCTGTAACGAGTAGTAAAGGACAACCTGATAGAACGGCCGCATTTTTTTTAAATCTTTTAAGGGGTAACAATACTTATAAACAATTACTTAAGTTTTGGCTATCCATTTATAGAGCACTTTGGAACAAAAGGAAAATTGAAGAAGCAATTGTTAAGTATAAGTTGAAAAATGAAACATTACTCGAAACCGATTTTGACCGAATTGCAGACAGTCTAACCTTTGCTTCAATAATTGAATTCGCCTTAGAACTTCCAACTTATAATCTAAAACTCCTCTATTGTAAAGACGGAGGAAACAAAATACCTTTTGAGGATGCATCTTATGGTCAACAAGCTGGTTCAATTTTGACAATATTGCTTAATCAAGAGTTTGGACCTTTATTAATTGTGAAAGCTCCCCTAAAAATAGTAGCGATTATAAATAGAGTTTAATCGTTAAAAT
>CAZNCO010000603.1:0-3357 GCA_964571345.1 uncultured Ohtaekwangia sp. | reverse complement strand
ATGCCGAACGGACATCCTGCCATGGCATTCCTTTCACAAGCGACTCCTTTCATTCGTGAGCTCTAAAAACTACACAACATTTTTAAGAAAGCTGAATAATGAAGCCAGGATTATTAAAAGCAAGAAAATGTCTTCATCGTTTGATATCACCCAAATTAAAACGAGCCCTAATCAACTTACAGCTTTGGTTACGGGGATTTTAAAACGATATGTCGGGCTTCAACTGATTAAGGAAGAAAGGATCTCTTACTTTTTAACGTTTCAGTACGCGCACAGTCGTTTGTCCCTCGTTAAATTTGTGTTTGTAAAGGAGAGAGAAGATGCGTAAAGGGGTTGGGATTGCTTTAAGTTTATTGTCAGCACTTACATTTGCAGGAAACAATTTTTCTATTAAGGATAACAGCAATATTGCTTTAACGATGAGCCAAATGAACTACAACAGAATTGTAGTTCGAGGCGACAGAATTACTGAGGCTGTATTTCCTCCGAATAGCATGGCGATTAAACGTGATGAGCAGGATGGTTCGGTATACGTCATGCTTGCATCAAGCAGCCCATTCACATTGTTTTTAACTACCGAAGCAGGGCATCACTTTTCAGTCACTTTAAGTGGTGAGGATGGATTAGGCAAGACCATTGAGCTTATTCCTGAACAACGCTCTGTTTCAAAAGTGCTTGTTAATCAAGGTACTCATCACACAGCTTCGAATAAAGACATAGTCCCAGAAGCTATTCTTGCCATGCTTTCTCATATGGAAGCACATCAGCCGTTCTCTGATGTTGCTGTTAAACGTCAATTTGGAAAGGCAGAACGATGGTCAAAAGGACTGGTCTTGCTTCCAAAGGAGGAGTGGAATGGAAAAGAACTAAAAGGAGAAATTATCGAGTTATATAACGGTGGCAAAGAAACCTTTGAGCTGTCACAGGAATGGTTTGCAAAAGAAAGTACGCTTGCAATTAAATTTTCCAAAACCGCTATTTTGCCGCATGAAAAAGTAACGCTTTATCGAGTTCAAAGGGTAAGTCATGGCTAATTGGCAGCTCAATAAAATAGTAAAAGGTCGTCAAATCAAGACCCTAATTTTTGTTGTAGGCGGCATTTGCATCATGCTTGCCATCATCATTTTATTGCTTGTGAATGGACATTCAAAAAAACCTAAGACGACAAAAAACAATGTCGACTTAACAGGTATTGTCGATGAGTCCTTTACTGAAGAAGCCACTGATAACGCACTGACCTCTCAACAAACAGAGCTGGAGTCCTTAAAAAAACAAATCAGTGAGTTGAGTGCGCATATGAAAACCATGAATGAAGAACATCAAAAAGCACTCGAGATGCAAAAGGAAGAAATAGCCTCAACCCTTTCAAACTTGGCTATTGAAAAGGAAGAGAAAGCAAAGCTTCAAGAGCAGCAAAGTTCAATTCCACCCGAACTCAAATCGACTGTAAATACAGCGCAAAGGTTTACACAAAATACATATGCCTTCAACACGCAAAACCCATCTACAACGCTGGGTGCAATGGATGGTCTACCCAGGATCCATACGGTTTCATTTCGGCCTAAGCATAGAAAAAGGAGGGTAAGGAGATATACCGATTATTTAAACCCAGTCCACTATGTGCCTTCCAATACCTCAGTCAGGGCAGTGGTTCTAGGTGGGGCTGCTGCTGGTGCATCGGTTAATGGTCAGTCTAAAAATAATGGTGTGCTGTTATTTAAATTTCTTGAAGACGGCACATTGCCGAAGGGTAAGCGTTCCAGACTGCGTGGATGCAGGGTCAGTGCAAATTCTTATGGCGACATTTCAAGCGAACGCGCATTTGCAACCCTTTACCGTTTGTCCTGTGCGCATAAAGGTGAACCGATTATTGATAAAGAAGTCACGGGATGGGTGTTTTTCAATGGGAAAGTGGGCATCAAGGGCAAGCCGATGATGCGTGATAACAAAGTGATGGTTTGGGCAGGTGTGAGTGGCGCATTATCTGGGATTGCTTCAGCCGCAGAATATGCACAAAGCGTTCAAAGCATCGGTCCTTACGGTTCAACTTCAATTGTACCATCAAGCAGTATTGCGCCTTTTGCAGCTTATGGCGGTGCATCTAAAGCAGCCGAGAAACTATCTGAGTATTACGTGAAACGTGCCGACCAGTACCATCCAGTGATTCAGGTGGGTTCTGGAAATGTGGTGACGGTTGTTTTCAAAGATGGGTTTTATTTAGAGCCTGATGAAGATAAACAAGAACACGCTATGAATCATATGAAATCAGATAGCACATCTTCACGTGTTGCATCGAATGATACTGAACCGAGTGAGGGCATGAATTTCACGGTTCCTCCTGAAGTGTTAGGAAAAATCAATGGCTCAACTACGCTTGCTCAACATGAATCAGGAGCATTGAGATGAAACGAGTAAGAAAAAGCCTTTTTACATTAGCCGTTCTATCACTCGGCGGCTGTAGCAGCATGAGTTCAGACTTCAGTTGTAATGTCACAGCAGGCGATAGTTGTCTCACCATAGAGCAAGTTGATGCCATGACGCGTTTTGCTGATGAGACAGGCATCCATAAACGAAGAAAACAGGTGATGAAAGCAAAAAATACTCATCATGGCCGAATCGTTAAACAAGGCAATGGAAGTGCGATATGGGTTTCCCAAGGTATTAAGGAGGAGTCATGGGAGAAATCGTAAATCAATGGTTGGATAAAGCGCGTCATTCACTTCACCGCCTGAGTCACATGCTAGGTGAGACCGCTGGCATTCGACCTGAGTCCATGACACAACATTGCCGTGCTAATGAATCGCTTTCCATGGATGTGCCTTCATTTGTGAGTCTTCTGCCCTATGAAACAGTCAATGAGGATGGACTCTTAATTAATCGTAGTTCAATTGGGTTTGCTTTGATGTTAATGCCTATGGCAGGAGCTGATGAATCGCTCATGAAATCTTTAGCTGAGATGGTAAAAAATAAGATTACGGCGGGTACGGATTGTACCATCACCTTATACAAACATCCTTGGCTCGCTCAAAGTTTATCTCAAAATTATGCGCCTATTCTGAAGAAAGGTGGGATCCATGCTGAGCTCGCCAAAATGAGTTTAAAGTATCACTTAAATGCCATTAAGCAGGGTTATAAAAATGGTCGTAATGTGCCTGCTACACTTGCCGATTACAGAGGTTTTCTTTTTATTTCAAGGAAAAAGCAGCATGACGCTGTAGATCTATTAATCCAACTCAGAAATGAATTTGAATCAGAGCTTAAGGTATCAGGATTTAGTTTTGCAAGACTGGATAAAGAAGATTTTACCGTTTTAATGCGAGCAATCGTTTCGCCTAATTTTAATGAACAGTCGTGGCC
>CAZNCO010000602.1:0-3361 GCA_964571345.1 uncultured Ohtaekwangia sp. | reverse complement strand
GTTGCAGAGGCGTCAGTGTTTGATGTGTAATTATGCAACGACTGCAGGCTTGAATTTGAATTTCCAAATGACTTTACAGAGAGACCGGAAGAAGAAAAGTTGGTGCCATCTGCGAAGTAATCATAAAAGTGATCTTGATAAGCTTGAAGTTTTAACTGTGAGGAAGAAGAAATTAAAGAGTAAACAGGCGATGATCCCTTGTAGGAAATAAGTTGAGTGGTAACTGCTCCTGGGTTTACGTTACCAACAGTTAAAACCAATGTGTCTTTTACGGAAATTAAGGTCTTCGCTGTTTTGTAATTTATTAATACTTTGGTGGAATCATATCCGCTAGGGATAAAAATTTTCATTTTGAATTTTGACTGCGGACTTGTGCCGGTGGCTAAAATTTGAGGAATGGGAAAATTCAGGTTTTGATCGACACTAACTTCAGCCGTCCATATGCCCCGGCCATGGGTAGCAATCACCACCTCATTATCCTGGCCTTTCATATCCCATACCGGCACATAGGGGAAATCAGCGAGCAATGCCCATGTGGCGCCACCATCAATTGATTCGACAATTCCGATTTCAGTTCCCGCCCAAATGATATTCACATTGTCTGGTCTAACATAAAGTGAATAGACCGCAACATCAGGAAAGCCGGTGGTGCTTGCCGTTCCTAAACCAAATCCACTTATGTCGTTCCAGGTCTGTCCTAAGTCGGTAGTCTTTAAAATCTTTGCCGTTTGTGCAAAAGAAAAAAGAGCGTATGCTGTTTTGGGTTCTGTTGGATGTGTGGCGAGCCTTGTAATATTTCCTAGCGTGTATCCAGGTGCATCATTCGCTTTTGAAAAAGTTTTTCCGGCATCAGTGGAAACGAAAATACTTCCTCCAGAGCCGATGCCACTTCCGGCCCATATGATGTTTGCGTTGGCTCTGGAGACCTCGACATCTGCAAATGAACTAATTCCCCAGTTGCTATTGATTGGAGTTAGGAACCAGGAACCGCCAAAGTCTGATGACTTCCACACACCTTCAGATCCAACAGTGTATAGAATATCTGGCGCTTGCTTTGAGTTCGCTAATTTGGATATAAAAGGGAATTTGGAAGGATCTGTTGAGCTTCCTGATAATGTCAGCCCTAGGATAGCATTCGACCAAGTATTTCCACCATCCAATGATCGTACAAAGCTATTGTATTGCGAACTTCCAATCATTTTGTTTGGATCCTGACTGTGCCAGATTGCTTCAAACCCATCACCAGATAATTTTGAGTTTGTTAGAAACTGTGTGTTAGCTGCAGACACGGTGCCGGAAGGAGTGAAGTAGGTTGAATTATCTTGCATGCCTCCCAAGTATTCTTGGGCTCCCGGTTTTTTGTCAGCACCATAGAACTGACCTGTGTTATATCCGTTCCCAACTTTTTTCCATTCACCTTGCGTAGTTCCTGGCGAGGTAGATGTTCCAGATAGAAAAACTCCTCCATCATTGGCAAGCAGCAACTGGAATGTTTGAGTAGCATCGTTTTGTTTTATTGGGTAGATATTGTGCTGGTCGGGATGAACAAAATTGGAATTATTTTTCCCATCGTATTCATTATACACGTCAGCGACTGATACTACCGTGCTACTGTATTTATTTATTTGTTGGTAAAAGAATTGAAGCTTTGAAGTTGGAAGCGAACTTGGAGTCCACGTTGCACCGCTGGTAAGCACTGGCCAGATGAAGTACATCCTGCTGACAGCCTGTCCTCCATTTATGCTAAGACTAGACGAAGGGGTGGTGGGATTATAGGAAATGCTATGAATGAAAATATATTCACGGCTTTGGAGAGTGGCGTCAGTATCCGTAGTATTGGAGTAAATGAGATCAAAAACTCCATTTCTGTTTTGATCGCGAAAGGAAACCATGAGTTGCTGATTTTTGGTGACGTCCCATACTTGAAAAGGAACGTCTACATAATCTTGATAATGATAACTAGAATCAGGAACGCCTGAAGTTGATCCAATAGGCACAAGAAACCTATTTGCTTTTTGCGTTAATCCTGCGCCAAATCTAATCTCAATGCTGTCTTTATTTATGGCATTTCCGATCTCGAGTTTCCCGCCATAATAAGTTGCATTGAAATTTATCAGGTCAATAAAAGACTTTGTATTATTTTCAATCATTGTATAAGTGCCGGTTGACCCCACTTGGGCAGTCCCTAATGTAATTTGATAGGCTCCCGTACCTCCGACATAAACAACATTTTGATTGTAAGGACTAAAAGCTACCGTATTATCATACCAGCCTTGAGAACCTAAATAATCAACTGTTTTACTTGCCAGACTTAACGTTACGAGATACCAGGTTCCTCCACCATCATCTGAAAGGTAAAGGTCGGTATTACCGCCTGATATAGCTCCTTCTGCCGATGCGATTACACGATTTGTATTAACTGAAGAAATATCAATTTCAATTCTTCCTGAAGGAGTCATTCCCTTATTGGATAAGCTCCATGAAGAGCCCGAATCGGAAGACTTTAACACTCCTACTCCATATTGGGTAGCATATAAAGTCGAAAAATCGGAAGGTGTTGATCGAAGATCCTGGATGACTCCGCTAAAATTTTTATTCCAACTCGAGCCTCCATCAGTGGATTTGTAGATTCCTTTGTTTGTTGCGGCAACTACAATGGTCTCATCAGATGGGCTGACGATAATTCTATTCACATCGCCAAGAGCTGGCGAGCTGGTTAGCAGGCTCCAGGAAACTCCTCTATCTGCAGACTTGAATATACCGCTTCCGGCTACACCGTCAACTAGTCCAAAACCTTCACCGGTGCCTGCATAGATGATATTATGGTTAGATGGAGCCATTGCCAAAGTGGTTGTGGCAAGATTGGGCAAACTTGAAGTCATCCATTGCCAGCTGTTCCCACCGTTAGTCGTTTTCCAGATGCCTCCGCTAGCGGAACCCGCAAACCATGTTTGGTGTGTGGGATCATCTGGGTCTACGATAAGCCCTCTTGTTCTTCCGGGTACATTTCCTGGTCCGCGCTCTGTAAACTGGATCACCCCATTTCCGTTGCTCTGTGTTCTGGCCGAAGAGGATTTTTTCAGAGAAAATGCCTTTGCTTTTTGTAATTCTGTGAGTTGATAGTTCTTTGGATAGGAAGGAGTATTTTGATCCGATCTAGTCCTGATTCCCAAATGGAAGTTTAAGAATTCGCGTGGTCCTTCGCTGCGATTTTCCAGTTCTGCTTTTGTCGTTTTTTCAGAAGGCAGCACTTGGGCATTTTTCCAAAAAATGATTGCAGTCAAAGTTGCAACAAGTATGAGCGTTGAAGAAGTTTTGTTCATTTTGGTTGGACTAGATAATCCTTGATATTTATCAATAC
>CAZNCO010000601.1:0-3361 GCA_964571345.1 uncultured Ohtaekwangia sp. | reverse complement strand
GACATGAATTACCTGTCCTAGTTCATATTCTTTCCACTCGTTCGAAAGCATTTAGTCAAATTCATTAATAATCAAATCTAACTCTTTCATAATCGAAGTCAGCTGATCCTTCGCAGCATTCGCCAACTCTAAAGGATTAACTTCACCCGTTTTGTTTCCCAAACTTTCATCGGCAATCAAACCTATATCCAACGAGTCGTTCTTTTTGGCAATGGCTTCGAGCGTAAACACCTGCCATCGCGGATCATTTATTTTCTCGCGTTTCTTGTCGTTCACTTTGCCGTCAAACTTTTCTTTCACGTCATCAATCGAAATCCCTCCCGTGTAAGCCAATACAAAATCAGCAAAATGATTTCTTACCAATGGGTTGCGCTTGCCCAGGCTTTCCATGTTGGTGCGCAAATCATAAAACCAAATGTTTTTGGTGTTTCCTGTTTCAGTAGTACCACGCTCAAAGAAGAGCACATTGGTTTTTACTCCTTGTGCATAAAAGATTCCGGTAGGTAATCTTAATATAGTATGCAGGTTGCACTTGTCCATCAAGTCTCTGCGTATGCGCTGGCCATCGCCATCTTCAAACAATACGTTGTCGGGCAAAACTACAGCAGCCCGAGCCCCACCCCGCTTGTGTAAAGAGCGATAGATGTGCTGTAGGAAATTCAATTGCTTATTGCTGGTGAGATACGTCAGGTCATCCCGGCTGGGGCGTTCGCCTCCTTTCTTCGTGCCAAACGGGGGATTGGCCAATACCCCGTCAAAGTTTTTCATGTCCTTGCCCGCCTCGCTCAGCGTATCGTCCATCCGGATTTCACTTTCCAGCCCATGAAGTTTTGCATTCATGATCGCAAGCCTGTGCGCATCCTGCACCAACTCACATCCGCTAAACGCCTTCTCAACCTGAAATTTCTTATCCTTCGCGCTCAGCTTAAAGTAATTATCTGTTTTCTCGCGCAGGTATTCATTGGCGGCAATCATAAAACCAAACGTGCCGGCAGCAGGATCGTTCCACCTCTCGCCAAGCTTGGGAGCTACCAAATCCACCATCACATTAATTAAAGGGCGCGGAGTAAAGTATTGTCCCGCGCCACTTTTCTTTTCACTGGCGTTTCTTTCCAGCAGGTTTTCATAGATGGTTGCAATCTGGTCGCGCTCGGTATCTTCAAACCAGTCAATCTCGTCAATGGCTGTTATCAGCGTGCGCAAGTTCACCGGCTTACGCAGTGTGGTAGATGCGTTGGTGTATATCTCCGAGATCGCAGGGTTTTGGGATTTAGTGGAAATGTTGGCCAATAAGTCACGGTAAATATCAAAGAGTTCTTTGTTGTCTTTGGTATCAACCAACTTTCGCCAGCGATACTCCTTCGGAATGTCTTTTTCGAATTCCTTTACCTCCGAGAGTCTAAGAAATAGTATATAGGTAAGTTCATTCAAATACTGGTGATAGGTAACACCGTCATCGCGCAGGATGTTGCATAGTCCCCAGAGTTTGTTGGCAATTGCTTCTGCGCTCATGTGTTAGGCTGTTTCTGAATAGAGGTTCTCATTTATTTTTTTAATCACTTGCTCCAATTGTTGCTCAAATATTTTGTTCAACCGGGTAAAGCCTCCTTCTTCATTAAAAGGAGGGCGGTCTAAATCTTCTTTTTGCAAAATGGTTTCGTGGATAAGCTGCGCTTCAAAACGGTCGAGCCACTTCAGCTGCACTTTATTCCAGCTTCGCGAGTTACGGATTTTATCGATAGCATTCTTAATCCGTGTTTCGTGATCTACCAAACTACTTCCAAGTGAAAGCGTGCGAATGAAAGAAATGATATCTGCGGCTATGTCCTGGTTCCTGGCTTCCTTCCATGCATGGCGAAGATTGATATTTGTGTAGCCTGCATTATCCAATAACATATAAAGTTCTTTCAGCGATTTTCTATCCAGCTCATCAGGCTTGGTGCAAATCAAATTGATGGCCGAAATCTTGTTCGCATTCTCCTGGATAAACTTTTTAAAATTCTCTATGTAGTCTTCGGGTCGTTTCGCATTTCCATAGCCGCGCTCAGGATCACGGGCTTCGTCCTGATGATCGGATACCAACTGATAGGCGGGCGCAGGTTTAAACTCATCAAGAAATTTCCAAAGCTCGGATTGTTTGATCACTTCTTTGATGGCTTCTTTCACCGGCAAATCTTTCAGCATGCTGATGTAGGCATCCACATCTTTGCCATCGGAAGAAAACCGGAAGCGTTCTTCGGCTTCGCCACTTAGTTTCTTTTTCTTGCGTTGCAGCTTGGCAATAATTTGTTCGATCTGTTGCTTCAGCCTGTCTTCGCTTTTTATCTGATCGATCTCACCCACTAAATCTGCAAATGAAACGGTGGGATTGGGCACCACGGGCTTCATGTTGGTAAAATCTTCCAGCGCTTCGTAGATGCGAACTGCATCAAAGATTTTGAAAGACTCTTTCTTAATATCATCGCAAAGCCGGGTGGCGCGGCCCATCATTTGTTCGTACAATATCCTCGACTTTACCCTGCGAAGGAAAACGATGTTGCAGATGGCAGGCACATCAATGCCGGTGGTTAATAAGTCGACCGTGACGGCAACATTTGGAAACTTCTCGTTCTTGAATAACTTGATCAGTTCCAGCGGATCGTACGACTTGCCAGTGATTTTTGCGATTGCATTATCGCCTGGCTCGATTCCAATATTCTTAAACTCTTCTTTAAATATCTGAACAACTAAATCGGCATGATTATCGGAGGCTGCAAATACCAACGTCTTTTCATCACCTTCCGGATCAATATATTTAACGAGCTGTTTAATTACTTCGCGATTGAAAGGCTCAGTGATTACAAGTTTATTAAATTGATCCACTTCAATTTTTAATTCGTCTTCGAGCGCATCAAGTTCTATAATCGTATTGCTCTCCTTGTCATATACTTTTGGCCGCTCACCTTTTTCCCAAACAATGCCTTCTTCACTCAGTTTTGTCTTTATTAAATAAGGTGGCTCGTGGTCGATTAGAAAACCATCGATCACCGCCTCACGGTAAGAATAATTATGCACAGGCTTGCCAAATATCTGAGTGGTGTGCAGGGCAGGAGTAGCTGTTAACCCAATGGCGAAGGCATCAAAATAGTCCAGCACCATGCGATACTTGCTCACGTAGTCTTGCTGGTCTTTGAATTCCAGATCTTCTTCACCCAATTCCCTATCTAATAAATAGCCACGATGAGCTTCGTCTATAATGATACAGTCATACGTATCAATTGTGGGAATTTCGCCTGGTGTTTCATCATCCTTATAGAACAACCTCTTCACAAGACTTTGTACTGTTGCAAAATGAAGTCGGGTATCCACATCGGGTATTGCC
>CAZNCO010000600.1:0-3369 GCA_964571345.1 uncultured Ohtaekwangia sp. | reverse complement strand
TACGTGTAGGTAAACCAGAACATTACGACAAAGATGATCACGAAAGCAAAAACCTGAATCCACATAGTGATCCAAAATAGGCTATCGGTAATTTCTCCATGCTCAGAAGCAACTGGAGGCTCATAGTTTCCAAACTGGTGCCAAGAATACCAGAAAAATCCTCCAAGCCCGGCAATCATAAAAACCATAAAAAGAATCGCGTTTATGTTGTTCCAGGATTGATCGTCATCTTTCTTTCCCTTCACTACATCTATCAGCGTCCCTATTCGGAAAATCATCAATAAAATTCCGATCACTAATACTACCCCAAATCCAATGATCATGTTCATAATAAATTCCTTTAGTTCTAAGTAGCTACCTTAAATATGATGATGTAAACTCTCTTCCATAAATGGATGGTTCTTGGCCACCAATTGAAGTTTCGACAGTGCGTTCAATACAACGAAGAGGAAAACTGACGTGAATACAAGACCCAAACCAATCTCCAGTAAACCAAGACTTCCCTCTCCTTTCATTACTCCAGGAGTAATCATATTGTAGAAGTCAAACCAATGTCCAACGATAACAATCGGGCACACAACCTTTAACATAGAAACATGTCTCTTAGCATCCCTAGTCATTAATAACAAGAATGGAAGAACAAAGTTTAATATCAGGTTTGCATAGAAAATCCAACTATAAGGAGAGTTTTTCATTCTAGATACGAAGTACACCGTTTCTTCAGGGATATTCGCATAATAGATCAGCAAGAATTGACCAAACCAGATATAAGTCCAAAAGATACTAAAGGCAAATACAAACTTACCAAGATCATGGAGGTGATTAGCCGTCACCATTTTCATATATCCAGCGTCTTTAAGATAAGAAAGGATTAAAGTAATCACAGCCAAGCCAGTTACCCACCAACTCGCAAACACATACCATCCAAACATTGTACTAAACCAATGTGTATCAATGCTCATTACCCAATCCCAAGCAGACACAGATGAAGACACGGCAAAAATAACCAAGAAGATTGCAGAGAATTTGCGAGCCTTAAACCAGTGGTCATTACCGCCCTCAATGTCCTCCGCCAACATTTCCCTTTTGATATACATAAAGAAAATATACCATAGTCCAAAGAACACGATCATTCTGGCAATGTAGAAAAGAGGAAAGCTGCCAGCAGCCAATGGAAAGAAGAAAAAGCCAGCCTTTCCTTTCAACACTTCATCCTCAGCATACACAGACGGATTAGTCCAATGAAAAACATCGCCCTTTACAATAAACCACAGTACAACTGTTAAAACACCCGCGATAGGAATCCATGATCCCATCGCAAGAGGAATCCTCTTAATCGGTGCCGACCAGCCAGCTTGCGCTGCGTACTGAATTGCTACGAAAAACAAACCAATAATGCCGATCCCCGTAAAGAAAATATTGTTCTGCCACAAAGAGGTATAAATCCTTTTCAACCATGTGGCGCTTCCATGATGGGCCGAGGAGTGCTCACCTTCTTTTGCTTCTGCGCTATGCTCTTCGTGTCCTTCTTGTGGAGCAACGCTAGCAGTCAATGATTTTGAAATTTCAACTGAAGATTTTTTTTCATGGCCTCCACCATGTTCATTACCCGAATTCATCGCCATGAAAATACCGGCAATGAAAAGAATAAGACCGACAGCCCCCATGATAAAAATCTTGGATTTGGTGGCTCCTTTAAATTCGTATTTTTCGTCTGCTATCATCACTGTGGATTGAAAAGTTGAATCAATTTTTCTGAAGTTCTTTTACATACTTGGCAATCTTCCAACGGTCTTCTTCACTTACTTGTGAACCATGCGATCCCATTAGGCCTTTGCCATAAGTGATTACGTGAAAGATATGACCTTCAGTAATGCTTTTATATGCATCGCCTTTTAAGTTCGCAACGCCTGGATATGCACTGTGGTCAACCCCGTCAATCTTAACACCGGAAGCAACCTTACCATCACCACCACCTTTTGCTCCATGGCAATGCTTACAATAGGTTTCAAATAAAACTTTTCCCTGATCCAATACCGCGGGAGTTGCTTCAAATGGATTCACTAATTTATTTGCCAATCTCAAGCTAACAGAATCATTACCAGCCCTGTAGGGCAACCAGCCGTGTGCATTTCTCCTAACAGTATTCGCGGGAGGCATGCGAAGATTCATTTTATAAGGATTGTATTGATTACTGTTGTAGTATTCTCCGTGATTGGAATTATCCAACGCATCAACCAGCTTACCAGCTTCAGGATCGGTAATTTGAGTCAGTGGTTCATAAGCAACAGAATGATACATGTTGGGTGCATATTCCATTCCCTGATAATCACCACCCGCTTTGCATGAGGCAAGCAGGATTACAGCAGAAAGCGCAACTCCTATTTGAATGTTTTTAAGCATAGTCACCAATTAAAAATTCTTTTCATTTACTTCAGACGCTCCGCTCTCTTTCAAAATGCGGCTAATCTCATCCTTGCTTAACTTATTACCTGCCAGATCAACAGCCATTACATGCTTATCATCTGTGCTACGAAGGTCATATTGACGTGGCCATTTATAAGGCTTCATGTTACTCACGATAAGGAATGTGATCACCATGCCAAACGCAGACAACAGGACAGTAAATTCGAATGTAACGGGAATAAAAGGAGGCAATGAAGCGTGGTTCTTTCCTCCAATATCCATCGGCCAGTCAAAGCCCAGCATCCAGGTCTGAGTAAACAAAGCAAGGATTGTTCCGGTCATACCGAATAAGAAGGCCGCTCTTGGCAAGCGACTTCTTCTGTATCCCAATGCTTCATCCAATCCGTGAACCGGGAAAGGAGAATAAACTTCATGAATCTTAACACCTTTCTCACGGATTTTCTCCACTCCGTTCAGTAAGATGTCTTCATCATCAAAAATTCCGACTACAAAATTTTTATTGCTCTCCATAATCAATGTTTCTTTTCAGAAGATGACTTAATAATACTTTTCACTTCGGCCATGTTAATCACAGGGAAGAATTTAGCGAACAAGAAGAATGCTGTGAAGAATAAACCAAAAGTAAAAATATACTGGCCGATATCATACATTGTTGGATAGAACATAGACCAGCTTGAAGGAAGGTAATCGCGGTGGAGTGATGTTACAATGATCACAAAACGCTCGAACCACATACCGATATTTACAATGATTGAAAGTACAAAGGTTGCTACCAGATTTGTCCTGATCTTCTTGAACCAGAAAAGCTGAGGGGAAATTACGTTACATGTCATCATAGACCAATATGCCCACCAGTATGGACCAGTAGCACGGTTATAGAATGCATAGTATTCCGCGAGAACCTGTCCATACTCGGAGATGAAGAACTAAGTAATATATGCA
>CAZNCO010000599.1:0-3370 GCA_964571345.1 uncultured Ohtaekwangia sp. | reverse complement strand
AATCAATTTGCATCGCGAATCCGGTTCGAGATTAGCCGTTTGAAAACCTAACCCACGACCCAGTTGGTCGCCTCTCACTACCTGGCCAGTAATGGAATAACTGCTGCCCAAAAAATGATTGGCTGTTGTAATGTCTGAATTTAGTAAGGCCGTCCGGATCTTCGAGGAGCTCACGGCAACGTGATCGATATCCTGGCGGGGAATTTCTTCCACTTCAAAACCATACGTTGGGGCATTAATTCTAAGTTGCTCAAAACTTCCTTCGCGATTGTGCCCAAACCGGTGATCATAGCCAATCACCAGCTTCTTTGTGCCGATGGTTTCGATCACCACCTTCTTAATGAACTCGCTTGACGAGATGTTTGAAAACTCTTTGGTGAAAGGTATTCTCAAAAGATGTTGAATGCCCTGCGCTTTGATTAACTCGGCTTTTTCCTCGAAGGTATTTAAGAGCTGCAGTGTTGTGTTCTCCGGATGCAGCACCATTTGCGGATGCGGCCAGAACGTAATGACCACCGTCTCTCCGTTTGACTTGGCTGCAATTTCCTTTAATCGCTGCAAGATTTTCTGATGGCCCATGTGCACGCCATCAAACGTACCATTGGTGACCACTGCATTGGACAGCTTCACAAAATCTTCGAGGCCGTGATAAATCTTCATATCAGAGGCCAAAAGTACTACTCCTTAAGGAAAGGATAAAGCAGTCAGTTGGTACCATCACTTTCCACACGCACCTGTTCAATCTCACTTGCCTTGTCCAACCGGAAATCTCCAATTCGTGTTCTGCACAATGCGGACAGATATGCTATTGATCCCAGTGCTTTCCCAAAATCGCGCGCGAGGCTCCTGATGTACGTGCCCTTGGAGCATACTACCCGAAAACCAACTTCCGGGAAGTTGATGGAAGTTATTTCAAATTCTCTAATGGTTATTTCACGCGCCTTCAGCTCAACTTCTTTTCCTTTGCGGGCGAGCTCATAGGAACGTTTGCCGTCTATGCGGATGGCGGAGTGAGCCGGAGGGATTTGCTGTATCTGTCCGATGAATTTCTGGGTGGCCTCGTAAATGTCTTTTACCTGGATGGAAGAAATATCCATCTCGTGATCAACTTCTGTTTCAAGATCAAACGAAGGCGTTGATTTGCCTAGGACGAATTTTCCGGTGTATTCTTTTTCCTGTGCCTGAAACTCTTCGATGCGCTTCGTCATTTTGCCGGTGCAAACAATCAGCAAGCCTGTAGCAAGGGGATCAAGCGTGCCGGCATGCCCGATCTTTTTAATCTTCAATTGGTTACGGAGTTTCCGAATTACGTCAAAGGAGGTCCAACGCAAGGGCTTGTTGATCAGTAACACCCGATCCTGTTCCATTCAGACAATTGAAAGTTGTACTCCTAAAAAGTAAAGGATGAGAATAATCGTTCCTAAAACAATACGGTAATAGCCAAAAAGTTTGAACCCGTGTTTTGTCAGGAATTGAATGAAAGACTTAATCGCAAAGAATGCCACTAAGAACCCAACGGCATTACCAACAGCCAGCAACAGTAGTTCGTGCTGTCCGAAAGCATTTCCAGTCTTATAAAACTTGAATAGCTTATAGGCGGTAGCTGCAAACATGGTAGGCACGGCAAGGAAGAAAGAGAATTCTGCCGCAGCTTTCTTGGTTAACCCAGAAGCGAGGCCCCCGATAATGGTAGCAGCGGATCGTGACACACCCGGAGCCAACACGGAAATCACCTGGAAGAATCCGATTTTTACTGACGTAGGGTAATCAACCATTGTTCTTCCGCTGGCTTCCGTGTCTTTAAACCATTTATCAATGAATAGAAAAATTACTCCTCCAATAACCAGCATCAATGCCACGATCTCCACGCGCTCCAGCATCTGATCGATCAGGTCATTCAGCAGCAATCCAAAAATCGCGGCTGGAAGAAACGCTACAAAGAGCTTGAAATAAAAATCAATAGACTGAAAAAAACGGTTCCAGTAAATGACCACAACCGACAATATGGTACCCAGCTGAATGGCGATCGTAAATGTTTTAACGAATGGGTCAGATGCAATCCCCATGACGGAAGACGCAATGATCATGTGACCCGTAGAAGAAACCGGCAGAAATTCTGTAAGCCCTTCTATGATAGCCAACACAATGGCTTCAATAAAAGACATTACTTATTTTCGTTTTGTGGTGTGTGAAGAATGGCAAAAATTTCAATGATAAACCCGCTTAATACTACAATAGGCCCAAGGGTGATTCCAAGAAATCCAAAACCATAGGGTTCTTTATCCATTGACATGATGGTGAATCCTACAAACAGAGTAACCACACCGATAATCATCCACTGATAATTCTTCTTTCCGAAAGGAAGCTTGCTCATGATATAATTAGTAAAGTTCGTCTAATGAAAGTTTTAAATATTTGCTGACGGCCTGGTAAGAACTCGCTACGGCTACAATGAGACCTGTAAGTAGGAGCGAAGCACATAAGAAACCAAGTCGTTCATTATTTTGAATTAGTTTCAACTCCTCAACCTTAGAAGTGGCAAGGTACAATAACGCAATCAGCAGACCTGACGCAACCATACCCGCGATGATTCCATACAAAGAAGCTCTTAACAGAAAAGGTTTTTGAATGAACCATCGTGTGGCGCCCACCAACTGCATGCTTCTGATCAGGAAGCGCTGCGAGAAGAGCGCCAACCTCAGTGTGTTATGGATTAACAGCACGACAATCACCAGCAATGCTGCCACAAGGCCCATCACTATCAGCCCTATCTTTCCTATGTTTTTGTTGATGGCTTCAATCAGGCTTTCCTGATAATCAACCTGGAAAACACCGGGCATTTTTTCAATCTCAGTTTTGATCTTTCCCAGGCTTTCCTTGTTATGAAAGGATTCGGCAATCTTCACAACGTATGCGTCACGCAAGGGATTCTCACCCAAAAACTTTCTAAAATCTTTTCCTGTATCCTGTATGAATTTCTTAGCTGCTTCGTCCTTCGATATGAATTGGATAGGGGAGTTGGGTAATGTAAAACTCTTTGACTTTAGCGCACTTTCTATTCTAGCAAGCTCTTCTTTTGTGAGCTGATTTTGCAGGTACACTTGAACTGTTACATTCTCCCGCACCACTCTTTCGAGCTCTTTGGAATAGACGAGGAGTGCACCAAAAACACCGATCGCGAAAAGCGCTAGCGTGATGCTGAAAATCAACCCCAATGACGGATAACTTCCCAGCTTCTTCTTCGACTTGAACTTGGGTTCCTGGTACATTTTGGCAAAGATAGTGTATCAGGCTAAAAAACAATAAGCCCCTCGGGTTTTCCAAGGGGCTCGCTTATTTAGGGTCAAATGACCGTTACTTTGCTCTGTAT
>CAZNCO010000598.1:0-3370 GCA_964571345.1 uncultured Ohtaekwangia sp. | reverse complement strand
GATTATTCCTGGGAAGCCTACATCGATGATGTAAAGGTGGGTGAATCTAAATTTTACATTGAAGATGTAGGACAGGCAAAACCCGGTGAGAATCTTTTCTTTGATATCACTTCTATTAAAATGTTCGAAGGCGATGGTCAGGCTTCAACATTGCCACAGAAAAAATATCTTAAAAAGTTTAGTCAAAAGGATACTCGGTTTGTGTGGGGCGAGTTCAGTTTTAAAAACAAATCACCTAAAGACTATTACGCGGAAATATTTTTTAATTTTTATGATAAAGCAGGGCAGCTAAAAGGAACACACGCCTATCTCACATATGTAGCCACAAATACACCTGATAAGATTTATACTATTTATCCAGGTTGGGGTGGCGACACTCCTGGTCGTTGGAAGAGTGATTTCTATACGATGGAAGCCGTATTCATGGATAATCTGATTGCCACGGTGCCGTTTCAGGTAGGAGAAAATTTTGAAGAAGGTGATGCACAGGTGATCACTGATTTTTCCCAAACAATCGCTCAACCTTTTAAGGCTGGTTCTTCCGCGCCATCTTCAAATAAGAGTGGAGAAGATTTGCTGTTTGAAAGCATGGCAGAATTAAATTCACTTACCGGATTAGATAATATCAAAACCGAAGTGAATGAAATGGTGAAGTTGGTGCGATTTTATCAGGAAACAGGAAAAGATATACTCAATAAATTTTCGTTGCATACTGTCTTTACCGGAAACCCTGGCACGGGTAAAACCACAGTAGCGAGAATTCTTGCTAAGATTTATAAAGGCCTTGGTATTTTGGAGAAAGGACATTTAGTTGAAGTCGACCGTGAAGGATTGGTGGCTGGATATGTAGGGCAAACTGCTATTAAAACAGGAGATAAGATTAATGAAGCGATGGGCGGAATTTTGTTTATTGATGAAGCTTATTCACTCGCCAGTGGCAAAGGTTCACAATATGATTTTGGCAGCGAAGCAATTCAGATCATATTGAAACGAATGGAAGATATGCGTGGAAAATTCGGAGTGATCGTGGCAGGTTATACTGAAAACATGCGTGAGTTTATTAATTCCAATCCTGGGTTGAAGTCAAGGTTCGACAAATATTTTGTTTTCGAAGATTACTCACCGGAAGAGATGTTTACTATTTCATTGTCACATTTTACCAAAGAAGGTGTGAAACCAGATGATCCGGCAGCCATGCATCTTAAAAATTATTTTCACTTTTTACATGGCAACCGCGATGAACACTTCGGCAACGCGCGTACGGTTAGGCAAGTGGTTGGTGAAGCTGTTAAAAATCAAAACCTTCGTTTGGCATCAATGAAAAAAGAAGAGCGGACAAAAGAACTGATGGAAACAGTTATCCTGGAGGACGTAAGAGAATTTGAAATCAAAGAGCTTAAGCCGGAGAAAAGTAAGCTGGGCTTTAAAATTGGTGGTGATTAATAAAAGAGGAGACTGAACTTAGTAAATTGCTAAGTTCAGTCTCGTGTTTTTATTTCGCACTTACTTCAAATTCTCTCTCCTTTACTTTTCTTGGAGGTTTTGTTAAGTCTAGGTAAGCACGGTTAAGCGCATCTACAATTTGGCTTATATACTCACGACTGTTGCTCACTACAACATTCTTTTCACCTTCAGCTGTAAAAATACGAACTGCATATTTTTCCCGAAGCCGCAGCATGATCAGCAGCCCGCCTACTAAAAGAAGAACTCCTCCAATCATAAGCACTGAATTCACCAACAGCGAGAATCCAAGAATATTGACATTAGTATTCCAGGAGTTGGGAATGAAATTCATCGAACCACAAACAAATAGTACAGTGCCCAGTACCATCAGGAGGGTGGAAGGAATACGGGCAGGATAGATAATTGACAATCCATGCCGGGTGATTCCGTTCAATCTGTAAAGTGTATTTTTCACTTTGAAGCCATTGTCAGTGATTGTAACCTGGTGGCCATCGGTGTAGTAAAGAATTTTATCGGTGTCCATAAAAAATTAGGTTTTTATGGTTACAAAGTACGTTAAGAGTTAAAAGCCGGATGCAATCGATGTGGATCTCATCGCTATAATGCAAAAGGAATGGTTAAACTACTTGTTTAGATGTCAGTTCATCGACAATTTTGAAATTCCATTCTTAAATGGCAGAAAATAAAACACCTCAAAAGTCACATGCGCATATTCTTTATCGGTTTAGTAAGTATATCCTTTACCGGTCACCTGTTTTCCCAAGGATTGAAAGAGTTAAAAGTAGTTGATAACTATGTTGTGAGCTTTCACGCTAACGAAAAATTTCTGCCCTCCAGACTTCCACTGATTTCGTTTATCGCAAATGACAAGAAGTATTTAGCGAGTGCCAGTTCACCTCTCCACATCAGTTATCATTTTGAAAAATCAGAAAATGGAGTAATGGGTGTAATTGAATTTGTCAACACAACTAAAGATACCGTTACATTAGAGAATGTTGTTCCGTTTGGAGAAGGAACTCATACTTACATCACGGGTAATGGCAAGCACGGTCTATCCCGTACACACCTTTTTTTGCCAGGGCGCACGCCTGTTAATGTAATCGTTCCGGATAATGCGTGGAACCTAGGATATGCAGGAATACAGCTAAATGATACACTAAATGTATGTGGCTTGGTGCGAAGAGACAAAGCGTCATTGAAGCTTGCGAAAGCGAAACGTTTTGAAACAATCATAAGCCCTGGCGGATCTGTCAGTTATTTTTTCTATGCAGACTTTTATCGGGGCGAATGGCAGGAAGGACTGCGTTTAATTTTCCAGCAACGATATCTCTATGATGTTGAATCGTTTGATACCTCTTTATATGAAAGGAAGGATTTGCAGTGGATGCGGCAAGCCTATGTGATCCATTTATTAATGGCTTGGGACAAAGACTATTATGATGCGGCCACCGGCAAATTTACTATCCTTGATTTTATCCGAAAAGGAAAGAAAGTATTTGGGGGCGATGATGTGGTTTGCATCTGGCCTACGTGGCCTACACTTGGAGTTGATCAGCGCAACCAGTTTGATCTTTATAATGATTTGCCTGGAGGGTTGAAGAAGATGCAAGAGTTGGCAGATAGTTGTCGAAAGCTGGGTGCTAAATTCTTCATCGCTTATAATCCTTGGGACGAAAGCACGCGCAAAGAAGATCATCTTAAAGGATTGGCTGCTTTGATAAAAGCAACTTCAGCCGATGGAGTAGTGCTTGATACAAAAGGAGAATCGAGCAAGGAGTTGCAGGAGGCAGCAGATAAGGTTCGCGCTGGAGTAATCATGTATAGCGAAGGCATGGCAGTGCCTAAGGATATGCCGGGCATCGTAGCGGGGCGCGTGCACAATGCGCTGTATTATCCTCCGATGCTT
>CAZNCO010000597.1:0-3377 GCA_964571345.1 uncultured Ohtaekwangia sp. | reverse complement strand
GAAGTGTACTGCAGAAGACTGCTGTCACCGGAGCATTCATAGACGAGGCCATGTGCATAGGCGCACTGTCATTCACAAAATTCATCTGTGCTCCACCAATCAATGCAGCAGATTCTAAGAAAGAAAGTTTGCCCGATAGATTCACCACACCCGCATGCGCAGAAGCCAAACGAATGGACTCGCACACATGGTGGTCAGCCGGAGCTCCTAATAGATATATTTTCAATTTCGGATCACAGCTCTGAATTAAATCAATCCATTTCTCCGGTGGTAATTGCTTTGTAAACCAGACAGAAGTAGGCGCAATGCAAATGTATTTTTCTGCTTGATAAGTTTTTACTTTTTTGAAATCTGCTGCCGATGGATACAAGCGAGGTTTCGCGAATTGATCATCTGTAATAGATTGAATCAATAAATGATTTCGCTGCGCTTCATGAATAGATTGGGAACCATCCATGACATGATCCACTTTGAAATCGTAGCTAAACGAGAATGCATTGTTGCTAAATCCCGTCTTCCACGTTGCACCTGAAAGCAAACTGATGATCCCCGAACTTGCATAACGGTGTGCATTGATCAGCACATCATAGTGGCTGGCGCGCACCTTCCCGGCAATCTTGAAAAGGTTAGCTATTTTTGATTTCTTCTTATCCCAAATCAAAACACTTCTCAGATGAGGATGCCCTTTCAGCAGGCCTTCGTTTCCTTTTCTAACCAGAAAATCAATGACCGCTTCAGGGTAATACTGACGTATTTTTTCAATCAACCCGGTAGCCAGGATTACATCTCCAATGAAGGCAGTTTGGATGATTAAGAAAGATTTGAAAGATCTTTGCATCAATGAGGGTATTCCTTCTTATACAATGCAATGGCTTGCTCAATGAGTTTCATCGCAACGTCCTTTCCTTCAAAATCAGGAACGGTCACTACTTTGTTCTCCAGGTTTTTATAGCTCTCGAAAAACTCTTTCAATTCTAATTTAAAATGAGTTGCCAGCTCACTGATGTCGTTCAGATGTTTTGTGTTCGCATCATTCTCAGCCACGGCCAGAATCTTTTCATCTCCAAGTCCCTGGTCAATCATTCGCATCACACCAATCACGCGTGCCGGCACCAGGCATAACGGGCGAATTTCTTCGCGGCACAAAATCATGATATCCAAAGGGTCGTGATCCTCTCCTAACGTCTGAGGAATAAAACCATAGTTGGCAGGATAGTAAACTGCTGAATACAAAACACGGTCTAACTTCAGCAAGCCTGTGTCTTTATCCACTTCATACTTGGTGCGCATGCCAGTGGATATTTCAATGATCGCATTAACGAATTCAGGAGGATTAGCACCAGAAGGTGCTTCGTGCCATGGATGTTTTATCATGGCGCAAAAATACTTAGGATAAAGTAAAAAGCGAAAAGCTGAAAGATATGCTTCTTTCAGCTTTTCGCATTCACTGTTATATATCTTCTATTTCTTCGTTTCGTCTTCCTTCTTTTCCTCTTTTTTT
This sequence comes from uncultured Ohtaekwangia sp., assembly GCA_964571345.1. Taxonomy (GTDB): domain Bacteria; phylum Bacteroidota; class Bacteroidia; order Cytophagales; family Cyclobacteriaceae; genus ELB16-189. The sequence goes on along the minus strand of CAZNCO010000597.1, from coordinate 1,876 downwards.
GCTGCCTTAATCTTATCACCGTCCTTCAAGCGCTTGGATACAACAAGGAATGGTCCTGTTACTACTTCTACGCTGTCTTTGATTCCAGAAATGATTTCAATATTATCATAATCGCTGATACCTGTTTTTACTTCCACCATTTTCGCCACGCCTTTGTCGTTTACAAACAAAACAACTTTGTCTGCCTTTTTCTCTACCTTCTCTTTTCCAGTTGTTACTTTTCTTTCGTTGTCATCGCGGGAAGGACCATCACCACCAGGGCCATTACCCCCTGCGTTTGACTTTTTCAAATCGTCAGGATTGCGCGTGGTCACTGCCGACAATGGAACCGAGAGCACGTTATCCTTTTTAGTAGTGATGATCTCCACACTTGCTGTCATCCCTGGGCGAAATGGAAATTTATTTCCTTGTTTAATCAAATCTTCATACGAAGAGCGCAAAATCAAAATCCTCACTTCAAACTCGGTGATCGCGTCCGTTGACGTCTTATCCTTTGCTGTGTTGGCAATATTTGTTACGATCCCTTTGAATTGCTTATTAATATTGGAATAAGCATCCACATCTATCAAAACTGTGTCGTTGTAATGCACACGCACGATGTCATTCTCATTCACATTGACACGCACCTCCATTTTATTCAAATCAGCAATGCGAAGCATTTCGGTTCCAGTCATCGTTGCCGTTCCAACAACGCGCTCGCCTTTCTTCACACTAAGTTTTGAAACAACGCCTTTCATAGGAGCCACAACAGTAGTCTTACGAACGTTTTCGCGCGCTTCTCTCACGGATGCTTCGGTGCTGTTTACAACATAGCGTGCGGCTTCAATATTCTGCTTGGCCGAAGCAAGATTATTCTTGGCAACATTATAGGTTTGAATGGCAGTTTGCCAGTCTGCTTCTGAAATCACTTTTTGCTCAAACAATTTCTCCTGGCGCTTATAGTCTGCCTCCGCTTTCGCAAAGTTTGCTTCCGAAACCTGAAGCGCTGATTTACTTGCCTCTAAATTGGCACGTTGCTGACTGAGTGAAGCTTCGTTGCGCTCCAATTGGCTCTTCAAGACATCGGGTCTGATCTTCACCAGCATCTTGCCCATGTTTACCGAGTCTCCGTCTTCTACATTCAGTTCAATAATTTCTCCCGAAACCTCAGGAGCGATTTTTACTTCGATTACCGGTTGTACTGTGCCGGAGGCGCTTACTTTTTCAGTGATCGATACCTTTTAGGCTTTCGCAAAATCCACTTCCAATTCCTTCGACTTACCAATCCACCCCATGGACCTTCCTACGATCAAGAAGATAATCAAGAATACAACAGTGCCAATACCCCAGTAAAGTAATTTATTTGATTTGTTTTTTTGTTTTGCCATGGGTGATTAAAGTGATAAGTGTAAAGGAGTTTTTATTAATATTCAAATGTCTTGCCCTGGTAGAATTCCAAAATCTTTTTGGTGAAGATGAAGTTGTACTTTGCTCTGGCTAAGGAAGACTTCGCAGAATAAAGATCATTAGATGCTACCTGATATTCAATGTAGGTAGCTGCACCAATCTGATGACGTTGTTCCGTCATCCGAAATGCCTCTTCATTTGCGCTGACTTGTTTAACTGCAGCCGTATATGTTTTTGCGGCAGCGATCGCATTATTGTAAGCTGTTTCAATGGATTGACGCAAGGTATTTTCTGTTTCCTTCACCGTAATTTCTGCCAGCTCTTTCGTAACCACTGCTTGTTTTAGGTTAGTCCTGTTCTGCAAACCGTTGGAGATTGGAACGCTGATAGAAAATCCTACATTCTTTGAGAGGTAATCGCTCAACTGACTATTTACTCCATAGCCCGTAGTTGCATCAGGCGTCACAACCGGAGTAGGTGCATACTGATT
>CAZNCO010000596.1:0-3377 GCA_964571345.1 uncultured Ohtaekwangia sp. | reverse complement strand
AGACTGCTAAGATTACGCACAGCTTTGAAATAATCAATCAATAATTTTACTTACGATCAAAAGCTTAACCCTTTGGAAGACAAAAGAAATTTTGAAACGGACGCCATTCGTACTAAATCTGAACGAACCGAATTTCGTGAACACTCGGTGCCTCTGTATATAACATCAAGTTTTGTTTTTGATGATGCAGAACAAGCACGCGCTTTATTTGCCGATGAAATCCCTGGAAATATTTACACTCGTTTTTCAAATCCTAACAATACAGAGCTAATTGAAAAGCTTTGTCTGTTGGAAGGCACTGAAGATGGCATTGCAACAGCATCTGGGATGGCAGCTATGTTTATCAGCATGGCAGGCTTGTTGAAAGCTGGAGATCATGTGCTTGCCTCTCGCTCGGTGTTTGGATCTACACATCAGATTTTAAATGCACTTTTCCCGCGCTGGAATATTGCGCACACATACGCTGACTTAAGTGATCCGTCTTCCTGGGAGAGCAAAATTCAACCCAACACAAAAATGATTTTTGTGGAGACGCCTTCTAATCCTGGGCTCGACATCATTGACCTGGAGTGGTTGGGGAAATTGGCTGAGAAGCATAAACTGATTTTGAATGTAGACAATTGTTTTGCAACACCTTACTTGCAAAATCCTGCCAAGTGGGGAGCCCATTTGGTTACACACTCAGCTACAAAGTTTATTGACGGACAAGGTCGCGTGATTGGTGGCGCTGTGTTGGGGAAGAAGGAACTTATCAAAGAGATTCGTTTTTTTGCCCGTCATACTGGCCCTTCGATGTCGCCATTCAATGCGTGGATCTTATCGAAGAGTTTAGAAACGCTTGCCGTGCGAATGGAAAAACACTGCGCAAATGCGTTGGAACTAGCCCAGTGGTTAGAAAAAAATCCTGAAGTGGAATATGTGAAGTATCCATTTCTTCCGTCTCACCCCAATCATGCGCTGGCAAAAAAGCAGATGCGATTGGGAGGAGGTGTGGTAACATTTGAAATAAAAGGTGGAGTTGATAGGGGAAGAAAATTTTTGAACTCCCTAAAAATGATTTCTCATTCTGCCAACCTTGGCGACACGCGAACGATTGCAACACATCCGGCAAGCACCACTCATTCAAAACTAACCGATGCTGAAAGACTTGCCGTTGGCATTACGCCTGGACTGATACGTGTTTCTGCCGGACTTGAAAATATTGAAGATATAATAGCTGACATTAAACAAGCAATTGACTTCAGTTGTAATCGTTAACGATTTAGATTTCCGTTCGTAAAAAAACTCCCTTCAATTGGAAGTAATTTTTGAACAATCCATTCAGAAATTAGTTTAGCTGTGGTTATCGCAAATAACTTTAAGCTAAATTAATCTCTATGAAAAAAATTCTACTGTTTTTTGTCGCGTTACTTTTAGTCAGTAATGCATTGTTCGCGCAACGCAGGCAGATCACTGGTAAAGTAGTATCTGCTGAAGACGGCCAGGGTGTACCGGGCGTAAACGTAATTGTTAAGGGCACAAGCAATGGAACCACCACCGACTTACAGGGAAAGTATTCTCTCGAAGTGTCAAAGGGTGATTTCATTGTTTTCAGTTTCACGGGTCTTACCACACGGGAAGTAGAAGTTGGAGACCAAACAATCATTGATATTTCCATGGCAGAAGATACCAAGCAATTGGGTGAAGTGGTTGTTGTAGGTTATGGAACTCAGGAAAAGAGAGACATTACAGGTAACATCGCGCAAGTATCCAGTTCCGCCATTCAAAATGTTCCGGTTGCAAGTATTGAGCAAAGTCTGCAAGGTAAGGCAGCAGGAGTTTTTATTGAATCACAAAATGGAAAGTTGGGTCAAGGTATTAAAGTGAGAGTTCGAGGAGCCTCTTCTTTGTCTGCAAGTAATCAACCTCTTTATGTTATCGATGGTATTCCGATTACTTCTGCCAGTCAATCGAGCAATGGTGCGGAGACGAACCCGATGGCTGACTTAAACTTTAATGATGTGGCTTCTGTAGAAATTTTGAAGGATGCCTCTGCGTCTGCCATCTACGGATCACGTGCAGCGAATGGTGTTGTGTTGATCACTACGAAACGAGGCAAAGCGGGCAAGACTAGCTTTTCAATTAATTATTCTACAGGCGTGAGCAAAGAAACCGGAAGAAGACAGTTTTTAAATTCACAGCAATATGTAGATGTAGAAAATCAGGCAGCAGCCAACGCAGCAGCTTTGGATCCTAGCTTTGATTACGTTGGATTTAACACCAGCCGCCTGACAAGGTACGCTGCAGGAAACTCAAACTTTTTAACATATAATACCGATTGGCAAAACCTTGTATTACGCACAGCTCCCTTCAATCAATTAGATGTCAGTGCAACGGGAGGTAATGAAAAGACGCGTTTTTTTGCTAGCGGTCAGTACAGTGATCAAAATGGAATTTTAATTGGCAATAATTTCAAAAGACTTACTGGCAGGCTGAACCTTGATCACAAGGCAACCGACAAGTTTAGCTTTGGTTTGAATTTTAACTTTTCAAGAACAGAAAATCATCGCGTGTCTAATGATGATGCATTTTCTACGCCATTGCAAATTATAGCACTCTCACCGATTACGCCAGAGATAGATCCGCGCACTAATCTGATCAGTGGTCTTCTCAATCCTGCTACTGGATTGCCTAACACAAACTATCCGGTGTATTACAATCCAATGATTAGTGTGAGCAACGCAAGTTACATTGCCACGGTTTATAGAAATTGGAGCAATGTATATGCGAGTTACACATTCTTGCCAGGTTTAACTTTTCGCAGCGAATTTGGAGCGGACATTTTGTTTCAGACGGAAGATCAGTATTTAGGATCGGCTACTGTCAGAAACACAGGAACGCCCAACGGGCAGGGTTTTAATTCGACAACTTTGATCGTTAACTACACCACTAACAATTTCTTGAAATTCGAGAAGACAATTGGCGATCACACCTTTGATGTATTGGGTGGTATGAGTTTTCAAAAATCAAGAAATGACGGAACGAGTATCCTAGCGCAACAGTTTCCCAGTGATGCGTACAAATCGATCAGTGGCGCAGCCCAGATTTTATCGGCTTCTGCTGGCCCTACTAACTTTGCTTTCCTGTCTTATTTTGCACGAGGAAATTATAAATTTAAAGATCGCTACTTGCTTTCGCTTAGCGGACGTGTAGATGGTTCATCCAGGTTTGGAGCAAACAATCGTTATGGATTCTTCCCGGCAGCTTCGGTGGGTTGGATTATTTCTGAAGAATCATTTATGCAGGATGTAAACTTCCTCAGCAATCTTAAGCTTCGTGCAAGCTATGGATTAACCGGAAATGCAGAGATCAGCAATTTTGCGTCTCGCGGATTATAT
>CAZNCO010000595.1:0-3379 GCA_964571345.1 uncultured Ohtaekwangia sp. | reverse complement strand
GAACAACGAACTAGTTCGAAAAGAGGCAGCAATTGCTAACCACAATAATTTGTTACGCGAGATGAATGTCTCCAAGGATAAACTCTTTTCCATCATTGGTCATGATCTTAGAGGCCCACTCTTATCACTTACAGGATTTTTAAGACTCTTGTCCCTTCATTCAGAAAACTTAAGCAAAGACGAACTGAAAAAATTCCTGCTTGATTTGGATAGATCATTGAAGAATTTGCTGACGCTATTGGAGAATTTGCTGGAGTGGAGCCTTTCGCAGGCGGGCACAATTGATTTTAAACCCGAGACATTTGATATCTCACTTTCACTTATGCAGAATGCAGAATTGCTTAAAGATCAGGCGCACATTAAAAATATTTCCGTTGTAAACGAATGCCGTTTTAGCACTTTGGTGCATGCGCATCTCCACTCCATTCATACGGTGGTTAGAAACTTAATCTCAAATGCGATCAAGTTTACACCGGAAGGAGGAACGATCAGGTTGAGAGCAGAGGCGCAGCAGCAGTTTATTCGCGTGTCGGTGACTGATACCGGTATGGGAATCAGTCAACCGATAATTGAGAAGCTTTTTAAAATTGGTATGAAGCATTCTACTCCCGGCACTGCAAAAGAAAAAGGGAGTGGTTTGGGTCTTGTGCTTTGCAAAGATTTTGTGGAAAAAAATGGTGGCACAATAGGGGTGGAAAGTGAAGAGGGAAAGGGCTCAACCTTTTATTTTACGGTGCCCTGTGCTCCTCAGGAAAAATAATAAAAACAAGAAGGCTGCCTCTCGACAGCCTTCTTTTTTATCAAACATATTGCGCACAGATATCGTGAATGCATTCTTTGATGTTTCGTGCTTTGATGGGCTCTCCTACTGAGATGAAATTCCACCCTGAGTTGGTTTGCACGAACTTCCCGAGCACCATTGAAACATATCCTTTGAACGTTTTGTCCATCGACACTTTGAAGGATGCTAACTCTTCCAGGTTGTTTGGGTCAGTCGCATCAATGATGCTGATGTTCGCGTAAGGAATAGTTTCGAAGTCTTGCTGTGCGTATGAGTTCAGGTAAAATACTACCTGATCAACAGACGCATCCATCATTCGCAGGTTTACGTGTATCGTTTCGTTATCGGCACCGTCATCACCGTAACGATCTCCTACGCGGTCATCACCGGAATGGCACACGGCACCATCACTCGATTTCAGCTTTCGGTAGTACACGTTATCCACCAGCTTCTTGTTGCTGAACATGGCAACCGAGCTATCAAGATCTACAGCTGTTGTGTTGTACGTGATTCCCCATAGTTGGTGCTTGATCACGCCCCAGTTAATCCCTACCCGTATCTGTGAAATTGCTCTTCCTTTTTTCTCTAGCGATATCGAAGAACCTTTCTTTAAATTTATTCCACTTTTCTTTATCAAATTCATTTTTTAATTCTGTTTAATAATTAATCATTCTTTACTCCGGCTTCAGGCATCTAAGATCTAGACATACCTATCCACCAATCCTTGCAAGCCAACGTTACTACCTTCACCGATGGCAATGAACTCCCAGTTTACAGAGTCTGTCCTTCTTAACTTTCCAAACAGAACTTCCGTAGCATAAGAAGCTTCAGCGTCCAGGTCGTAAAGAGCAATCTCCTCTTTCTTTTCCACGTCTACTACGCGGATGTAGGCGTCTTTTAACTTTCCGAAGTTGTGTGCACGAGTGGTAGCTTCATGCACTGTTACATATACCAGCACTTCTTGTGCCTCGGGTTGAATTTGTCTCAGGTTGGCCAGGATCAACTCATCGTCACCTTCGCCTACACCTGATCTATTGTCACCCTGGTGTGCAATGCTACCATCGGGTGTGCGCAGGTTGTTGTAGAAGATAAAATGCTGTTCTGATAACAACTTTCCATTCGCCCCTAAAATGAACATAGACGCATCCAGGTCTAATGATTGTGACAGCATCTCCCACCCAAGACCAATATAAATTTTAGAAAGTTTTGGGTTTGCTTTTGTTAAGTTGATGGAACCACCTTTTTTCAAATTAATCGACATAGTTGTTTGTGTTTAAATTGTTTTGTTTGTGTTTTTGTTTCTTCTTTTTTGCTTTTGATTACTTCTCACCAAAGAAGTTTTTGATTTTTTCTTCTTTGGGAGCGGCAATCTTTTTTACCGGGGCAGTCTGCGATTCCATTTTGATCTTCAGCTGTTCCAGTTTCTTTTTCTCCAGTTTTTCTTTCTTCTCTTGTTCCTCGGTTAGCATTTCATTTTTTAAGCTTTCCAATTCATTTGAGACGCTCACGTTTACTTCAAGTTGGTCAAACTCACGCTCCAGTTGCTTTTGAGAGAACAACGATTCCTGCAGGGCCTCACTTTGGTCTGCCATTTCGTTGATTTTCTCTTCATAGCGCTGAAAGTTGGATAGGGCACTCGTGCCAATACCACTTAGCTGCTTGGCTACTTTGCCTTGCGCTTCTGCGTTCTTCGCTTTTGCTTCCAGTACCGTTTGCTTCGACTTCATTTCCTTCAACTTCAACTGAAGCGAGTCGAGATTGTGGCGCAACACTTTGATGTCCTTCTCCGACTTTTGAAAGATGGCTGTGAACTCTGTCACCTTTCTGTCTTCATTGGCTTTCTCAGTAAGTGCCTTTTTCGCCATGTCTTCATTGCCTTGGGCGATCACCATCTTGGCTTTCTGCTTCCAGTTTTCAGAAGCAAGTGATGCCTGTTGCAATTCGCGGTCCCACTTTTTGTGGTTGGCAAGTGCAATGGAAAAAGCTTCCGTAGCATCACTGATGGCTTTCTCCAATTCAGCAACCGCGAGCTTCGACATCTCGACAGGATTTTCTAAATGATCAACGGCCTGGTGCGCTTTGGCTTTGAAGATGTTTGCCAGCCGTTGGAAGATTCGTAACCACATAAAGATTTAAAGTTTGTTTGATAATGATCATCCTAAGGATCAAAATCACACCCAACCTTTAAATCAGAGCAGAAAGAACATTGTTGATAATTTTTTTAATCAAAATGAGTAAGAGATTTTTTAAAAATGGAATTCGTACCGAAAATCAAAAAGTATTCCGATCACATGTCCGAAAACGGTAACTCATTGATTCTGAATCTGAAAAAAGATACTACCAATAAGGTGGTTACTTTTTGTTTTGTGGATAACTCCCGCAAGGGGACAGGAGGTCTCGTTTTTATTCTTAGGGATCATCGTAAAAAAATAGCGAGCTCCTTTATGGAATTTATTTTCCGGCTGCATCTCAGTATAAAATTCTATTATGAAAAACATTACACTTTCTATTTCTGCTCCTTGTTCAGAGAACTGGAGCAACTTCACGCCCACAAACAATGGGGCGCATTGCAGCACGTGCAGTAAAACGGTTATAGAT
>CAZNCO010000594.1:0-3381 GCA_964571345.1 uncultured Ohtaekwangia sp. | reverse complement strand
GTTCAGCATAGTGCCACATAGTCGCGGTTTTCACCGGGAAGAAGTGCACCGCCTTGCCCGTTGAAGCATTGAATTCTTCCAGTGCGCGAATGTCATCCATGATCCACACCCCGCGGCCATGAGTAGCTACAATCAGATCGCGCTCGCGTGCCTGCACCCGCAAGTCGCGCACGGACACCGGTGGCAGGTTGTTGTTGATCTTGGTCCATGTTTTGCCTTTGTCCCACGAGGCTACGATGGCGTGTTCCATACCGGCATACAGCAGGTTTGGATTGTGCGGATCCTGGCGCACCACATAACACCAGTCGTCCGGCATGCCCGTGCTGATGGTGGTCCATGTCTTGCCAAAATCGGTGGTCATGTACGCATGTGGTTTGTAATCGTCCAACCTATGATTATCTACCGCCACAAATGCTGTCCCCGCCTCATGCTCCGAAGCATGGATCTTAGACACCCAGCCAAAGGCGGGTATGTCTTTGATGTTGCCACGCACGTTGGTCCACGTCTTGCCACCGTCTAATGTCACCTGCACGTTGCCATCATCGGTGCCGGCCCAGATCACATCTTTTTGTTTGGGTGATTCGGCAATGGTAAGTACGGTGCAGTGAAATTCTGCAGCTGTGTTATCCTGGTAAATATCGCCACCGGAAGATTGTTGTTTGGATTTGTCATTCGTAGTGAGGTCACCGCTTATCTGTTCCCACGTATATCCTTTGTCTTTGCTTTTGAAGATCACGTTGCCTCCTGTGTACACCGTGTTCGGGTCGTTGGGCGAAACATGAATGGGCGAATCCCAGTTGAAGCGATAGCGGTGTGTAGCAACTCCATCACCGGCACTGCCGATTACTTTTGGATAAGGATGGATGTTACGCACGTTGCCGGTTTTTGTATCCACATGAAAAATAACGCCCCCCTGCAAGTTGGCATACACTTCATTTTCACTTCCTGGAATCGGCACTGCATAATAGCCATCACCGCCTGCCACCTGCGTCCAGTGACGTTTCAAAATCCCCGCGCGATGCAGCGAGTTGCTCGGGCCCGTCCAGGTGCCGTTGTCCTGCAAGCCACCAAACACATAATACGGATCGCGGTTGTCGGCAAATATTTCGTAGAACTGTGACAGCTCTACATTGTTGATTGCATCGAATGTCTTGCCGCCATCGTAGGAAATGCGGAAGCCACCGTCATCACCACTCAATATACGGTTCGAATTTTTTGGATCTATCCAAAGTGCCTGGTTGTCGCCATGCTGTCCTTTGGCAATGGTAGAAAAAGTTTTGCCGCCATCTGTTGACTTGCTCATGCTACCCGATAGCGTGTACACATGGTCGGGATTATTCGGATCTACTTTTACATCACTATAATAGAAAGGACGGAAGTTAAGGTTGCGATCGTCATTCACCATCTTCCAGGTGTCGCCCCGGTCTTCGGAGCGGAAGAGTGTTCCTCCATCTTTAAACTCGGTGATCAGGTAGACGATGTTCGGCTGGCTTTGCGCAACGGACACACCGATGCGGGCCATCGGTTTATTCGGCAACCCATTCTGATGTGAAATTTTTGTCCACGTTTTTCCGCCATCCATGGTACGATAAAGAGCTGTATTGGCACCACTGTCATCAAACCGCCACGGCTTTCTGCGGAAGGTCCACATGCCGGCATACATGATGCGCGGGTTATTCCACTCAATAGCAATGTCGGAGCAGCCGGTGTTCTCATCGATGTACAAAACTTTCTCCCAGGTTTTGCCACCATCCATTGTTTTGAATACGCCACGGTCCGGGTTCGGCCCCCACTCGCGCCCCAGCGCACAGACACAAGCCTGATCCGGGTTCTGCGGATTTACTACGATGCGTTTGATGCGATCGGTTTTCTCCAGGCCCAGGTGCTGAAACGATTTTCCTCCGTCCACCGACCTATAAACACCCCAGCCGTAGCCAACGCTGTTGCGCGGGTCGCCTTCACCCGTGCCTACCCAAATCACTTCAGGGTCGGAAGGGGCGATAGCAATGGTGCCAATCGAAAAGGCCTTGTAGTCGTTGAAGATGGGAGTGAAAGACGTGCCACCGTTGGTGGTTTTAAATATGCCCCCATCGGCACCCGCCACATAGAATATTGAAGGGTTGCCGGGAATCCCCGCGATGTCGGTGGTGCGGCCGCCCATGTTGGCCGGACCAATCGCACGCCACTTCATGGATTTCATCGACTTGTCGGGCGACTGCGAAAAGGAAGGTTGCAGCGCCAGCAGCAGGCACACAGCCAGGAAGAATTTACTTTTGATCATAGTCAGGAGTTAGGTTTAGTGTTCCAGCTATGATCTTAGAGAATGTTGGCGATTATTCAAAGGGCAGAAATGAGCAACTGCTGATTTATGTTTTGGTTGGTATGTGTCAAGGCAAAACCAAAAGAGCGCGTTAAGCCTTGCCCAAAAGTTTCTTCAACTCCATCCTGTACATTTCATTGTCCGACATCCCATTATGTCCCTGCCCAGGTAGCGTAATGAGTTTTAGGTCAGGAAAGTCTCTCTTCAATTTTAGTGAAGACTCATGATCGATCACTTCGTCCATATCTCCGTGAAAAATGACAATGGGCATCTTGCATGTATGGAGATACTCGTTCGTGGCAAACTTGTATTTTAATATGAACGTGGGAATAATGGGAAATCTCTTACTCATCATATCGGTGAGACTATAATAAGGCGCTTGCAATATCAGCAGCTGCGGATTGTTTTCGGATGCAAGCCGCGCTGCTAGTCCTGTGCCAATGGAATATTCCAACACGATGATCTTTTCTTCAGTATACTCTGTCTTCAGAAAATTGTAGGCAGTTTGGTTGTCTTGAAATAATTGTTCCTGCAAATTTATTTCACCACCGCTTTTACCATAGCCACGATAGTCGATAAAGAAAACATCGTAATGCAAGTCTGTGTACGTTTTTGCCACTGTACCCCACGAAGCCACCGAACCGCCATTGCCATGCAAGTAAAAGATGAGGCCACGGGTGCTGTCTGACTTAAATAAAACACCGTTGAGCATTTCACCATCTCGCGCCTTTATATTAATCTCTTCAAACGGTTGATTGAATTGAAAAGCATAACGGGCGCTTAACTTTTGTGGATGAAAGATCAATTTTTCCTGCACGAAATAAAGAAGCAAACAAACTATGCTGTAGAGCATTGCTGCCGCCAACAAGAATTTGATCAATAGTTTCTTCATGAACCTGTGCGTTGCCGTCAGGAGCTAAAAAGTTATAACTTCAGAAGTTTCTTTTCGATGGTCTGGGCACCGTCATTGACTCTAATAATATAAAGGCCGCTGGAGAGCATAGATAAATCCAGTTGCTGTTCAACACCACCAGCGAAAGAAGAATTTATCAGGCACACAC
>CAZNCO010000593.1:0-3385 GCA_964571345.1 uncultured Ohtaekwangia sp. | reverse complement strand
AGGAGAGTTTGCACTACTTCACACAACGGGATATACTTACCAGTTGAACATGATCTTATATTTTGATGTGCTCAACGGAAACCCTGGTGCTTTGGACAACACTGTCAATGTAGAATTTTACCGGAAGCGCGATAATTTTCACATGATGACGGTGATGCTTTCGAACCCTCAGCGCTCGCGAGTTTCTTATACCCAGCCAAATTGCTCAAACGGAGAATTAATTACTGATCGAATATTTTATAGCGTCATCATCACATTGCCTCCGGATCAATTCAACGATGCTGCCGGCTATTATATTTCCTGGCAGAGATGTTGCAGGAATTATACGATCGACAATATTTATAGTGATAACCCTAGCTCAGGAGGAATTGCTGCGGGCCAAACCTTCTACCTGGAATTTCCACCTGTAGTGAAAAATGGCGTTGCCTTTGTCAATTCTTCACCCCATTTGTTTCCTCCGCTTAACGACTATGCGTGCCCCTACCGCCCCTATTATGTTAATTTTGCTGGCACCGATGACGACAATGATTCGATCGCGTATTCTCTGGTTACTCCACTCAACACCACCTCACCTGTGGCGTTGCCTCCCCCCTCACCCGGGCCCTATCCAACCGTTGTATGGCGGCCTGGTTATAGTTTGGCTCACATTACCGGAGGCTCCCCGGATATGTCCATCACGCGCGATGGATTTTTAACCGTGACTCCCAAACAGCAAGGACTCTTTGTATTTGCTGTAAAAGTGGAAGAGTTCAGAGATAAAATAAAAATCGGTGAAACCAGGCGCGACTTTCAAATGCTGGTGGTTGATCAATGCGCACACGATGATCCACCCGTCATTGTTGGAAAAAAAATAAATGAAAGTTCATTCACCTACGTGAACACCATGAACTTAGACTTTGCCGACACCGTATCCCGAGCCAATCGTTGCATTCAGGTGCAAGTAACCGATCCTCAATCGCTGGATCCTGCAGATAATTATACAGAGAATATCCAGCTGAGAGCAATTCCTCTGAATTTCAAAAGCACAACTGTCAACCAGATCTTGCCAGCAACGGTTTCAGGCGTGCTGTCAAACGGCAGTAGCCTAACGTTCACAATCTGTTTTCCTGAGTGTCCTTTCATTGACGGACCCTACCAGGTAGGCATCATTGCTTTTGATGACGCATGTAGTTTGCCGATGTCTGATACACTCAAAATTACGGTGAACGCGCCACCCCCACCGAATACAAACGCTTACTTTGTTCCACCCAAAACAGCTACACTGCAAGTAAATGAAGGCCAAAGTATATCGTGGCCTTTCACGGCAAAGGATGATGATGGCGATGAAATTAAATTATCAGTAATCCCCCACGGTTTTAGCTTGAGTAGTGCCGGAATGGTGTATCAAGCTGATCTGCAGCCTGGCCTTGCCACGGGCTCCATCGACTGGAATGCCTTCTGCAAAATCTACAATTTCAGTAAGCAAACAGAATTTGTTGTTCGTGTGCTAGCGGACGATTTAGACAAATGCAACAACATTAATTATGATACCGCCACGGTGAAATTCAAAGTGATATTGCCAACCAGCAACCCGTTGCTAAGCATCTATAACGCAGACAAAACAAAAGATCTGACAAACAGCTCGTTTGAAACGAATCTTGGCCACATGACACTGGATATTGTAGGGGTCGATAAAAACGCCTTCCCAACGGACACGCTTAAACTTTCGCTGCTAAGCGCCCAGGGAAACATTGTGCCTGACCATTATTCATTCACAGCAGCACAAGGTTTTAATTCCCTGGAGTCCATTTTTAGTTGGGATACTGATTGCTCGATATTTCACGATGGGAATTATGACAATCACTACACGTTCCGGTTCTTATTCACCAACAATCATTGCCTTACCCCCAAGGCCGATACCGCATTTGTGAATATACGAATCAAGGATGTAGAAAGCAGCGATCAAAATTTCATTCCCGCCAATGTGATTACGGCAAACGGAGACAATTGCAACGACTTTTTTGCTATTGATGGATTTGAAGGAGCGCCCGATTGCAGCGGCACCACACGCGTGGTTCCCTTCTCTGCTCCGGCTGATAACTGTACGAACCGATTTGAACAGGTGAGAATTTATAATCGTTGGGGGAAACAGGTCTTCGAAAGTACGGATCGAAACTTCAGATGGTATGCATTAACAGAATCGCCCGGTGTCTATTTTTACTTCATCAAGTTTACACGTGCGGAGTATAAAAATTCCCTCACCGTAATTCACTAGAGCGCTACCTTCAACACCACATTCTCTTTCACAAAAACTTTTTTATCCATCCACTTAACTTTCAGCCACACATCTTCTTTTCCAACTACCTGAAGCTGATGGCCGTCACTCACAATTCCTTCTACCGAAGAGCCTGCTGAGGGGCCTTCCATTAGATAAACACGGTTGTCGCGAGTAATGACAGAAGATACAGACACAAAATTGTTTAAATATAAAACACCCACGATCAATAGCACGGAGAGTGCCAACGAAAAATAAGCCGGGTTCTTTTTTCTTTTTAAAACAAAAGTTATGTAAGTGAGTATCAGGATGCAGAAAACAAAAATTGCTTCCAGGCTGATCAGGTGCTTATCAACCCATTTATAAAAGATGTCAGAATCAGACTGATCATAACCTGTGAGGTTAAATTTGGCAGCCAACTCCTGAATTTTTTCCATGGCCTGTTGATCATCTGTCGCTGATTGATAAAGCCTTAAGCAGTAGATAGATTGACCAATGTGGCCAAGCCCTTCTTGAATATAAGCCATCTTCAAAAGCATCGCTGGTGAGTATTTACCAGATTGAAGAACGGACTGATATATTTCGAGTGATTGCGTATATTTCTTTGCTTTAAAGAGAGAATCCGCCTTGCTTATGGAAGAGGATTGAGAAAATGTTGCGAGTGCGAGAAAAAAAAATACGATCAGGAGGAGAAATTTTAGAGATCGGGTTTGTAAATTTTTCATATCCTATTACCTTTGCGCGCTCAATTACGGAAAACGCTTCAAAACAGGCAAGAAAGTAGTTGTGGAAAGATCTCGTAGCTCAGTTGGTAGAGCATTACACTTTTAATGTAAGGGTCCTGGGTTCGAATCCCAGCGGGATCACAAATCGGTAACCATCCGAAACTAAAGCCGCTCAGAATCAATTTCTGGGCGGTTTTTTCATTTTTAGCCCACCAAAAAGTAACATTGAAATCCAACGGAAAAGTTACCTATTCGGTTACCAAGTCTTTTTCAGTTAATAGGTAACCGAGGGTGTTGTAAGATGCTGAATAACAACATACTCCACCGAGTACAATTTGATCCATTTGCCATCAACGGACACGAGTTCGGTCACCTAAAACTTTTACGGCAATGAACCTAAATCAAA
>CAZNCO010000592.1:0-3394 GCA_964571345.1 uncultured Ohtaekwangia sp. | reverse complement strand
CCATCGAACCATCCATCTGATCCTTACTCGTTGGAATTTCAAAAAGGGCAGTCAAAAGGTCCAATGAAGTATAATGTTTGTAATCGCCAAACTTCCACATCTCCATTGTGTCCAAATGAGGAACCTCCCACGACTTACGTCCGGAAATATTGAGTAAAGAAGGAAGTTGCAAATTGTTCACCAACATTCTGCGGCACAGGTAGGGAAAGTCAAACTCCTTGCCGTTGTGAGCACAAAGTTTTGTTTTAGCCGGATCCGTTTTCTCAACCGTTATTTTGAAATCTTCAAGCACTTTCTTTTCATCATGTCCTGAAAAGTATTTGGTTTTTAAACCGAGCTTACCATCATCCGTGTCAAAATATTTTCCGATCGCCACCACAATTACTTTTCCAAACTCCGCATAAATGCCGGCACGTTCATGGAAGATGTCTGCATCCGTTGCACTTTCTTCCCGCCTGAGAAAATTTGCTTTGCGAGCCCATTGCGTTTTAAATCTTTCACTTAACAAGTTATAGTCTTCAACAACGGCTACCGTTTCAATATCAAGAAAGATTATGTCTTTTAGTTCGTTTTGCACGGTGAATTAATTATTAATGATAGAGTCTTTATCAGGTGTAACAACCGCAGGAATATTCTTCTCTTTAAACTGCTGATTGTATTGTTTGATGTCTGTTTGAATCAACGTATTCATTTCCTTTTTCGATTTGTCCCATTCCAATTGAACATCTTGCAAACGGTCTTTCACACCTTGGGTAATTCGCGGATCGTGCGCATCCACTGCGCTGCGCACCTGAAGGAACTCAGAGTTAAGTCTATTCCGGAAATTAATTGCATCCTGAAAATTCTTTGACCGAGTTTCAATCAGATTAGATTCCCACTTATCAATTTTCTTAATGATCTCTTTTCCAGAATTGATCAAGTCCTTTGCATTCGGATCATTTTTTAAAACATCATTGTATCCTTCAATTTGCTTCTTGGCTCTTCGCATGTTGCTGATGGAATTGTGCATGTCCTTCACCGCTTGTTCCATTTGAAGCAGGAATTGCTGCTGCACTTTCCAATCTTCAGCGGTTACTTGCAAACGTGGATCAGCCAGCAGATCAAACTCTGCTTCAGAGATTTCATTTTTAAATTTAAGTCGCGCCTTATAATGCCCTGGTGCAACACGATGGCCATCCAAATCTCCATAAATAAATGACTCTGGTAAATCAGGCAGCGGTTCATTTCTATAGTCCCAACCAAAGCGATTCATGCCCGCTTCTGCTGAAAGTACGGGAGAAGGCGGCACATTGCCTTTCTTCTGGTTTTCCGGCTTCTTGTTCGTGTAGCTGCGGATCAACGTTCCATTCATTTCCAGAATATCCAGCGTCAGTTTCACCGTGTCGGCCTTTTCCTTCAGGAAATAAGTGAAGATCACTCCGTTCATTGGATTTTGTCCCGTGCCGGCAGGAACTTCCATCCACGAAGGAGAGAAACTTGTAAGGCGAACTGTAGGCTTTGGTTCATAAAGTTTAATCGCTTGCGTGAATTCTCCTTTTGATTGTTGAAGTGGAGCAAGATCATCCAATATCCAAAATGCTCTCCCTGCCGTAGCTGCTACAAGATCATTGTCACGAATAATCAGATCCGTGACGGGAACGACAGGCAGATTCAGTTGAAGCTTGTTCCAGTTTGCTCCGCCATTGTAAGAAATATAAAACCCTCTTTCCGATCCCGCATACAAAAGATCTTTCACCCTCTTGTCTTCGCGAATCACTTTGATAAAATCATCATTGTCAATTCCATTGCTCAGTTTTGTCCAAGTCTTTCCATAGTCGGTTGATTTGTAAGCCATATTGGAATAGTCATTGAATTTATATCGCGATGCAGAAATGTAAACTGTTCCCCTTTCATGTGGCGAAACTTCGATGGAATGAATCATGCCCTCCGGCAAATCTTTTGGTGTCACATTATTCCAGGTTTTACCAGCATCTTTTGTCAGATAAACCAGGCCGCAATCACTGCCAGTGTAGATCACACCTTTTTCCAGCGAAGATTCAATCACATAATAAATGGTATTATAGTTTTCTCCGCCCGCTCCTTCATTCGTAATAGGTCCACCCGAATAATTTTGTTTGGTTGTGTCATTGCGGGTGAGATCGGGGCTGATCACTTCCCACTTTATTCCACCATCGCTTGAGCGGAAAAGAACATTGCCAGCATGATAAAGAATTTTTGGATCGTGTGGAGAATTGATCAATGGCGCATTCCAGTTGAAACGGTACTTCATATCGCGGGGGCGATAGGCAAGGTTCGTTGCTGGATATTCCTGGATGTTTTTCGATTCGTTTGTACGAATGTCAAGCACATCAATCAAGCCTTGATAACATCCGCCATAAAATAATTTCGGATTATTTGGATCGTCAAACGCGATGTAGGCACTTTCGCAACCGGGGCCGACCACCCAATCTTTGTAAGTGATTCCCATTCCGTTTGTTCGGCTTGCCGTCATCACAGAAGTGTTGTCCTGTTGACCGCCATATACCCAATAAGGAAAGCGATTGTCAACATTTACCCGATAGAATTGTGCCGTTGGTTGGTTATTCAAATTCGACCAAGACCTTCCGTTGTCAAATGAAATCTCGGCACCGCCATCATCGGCAATAGCCATGTTCTTATTGTTTTTTGGATTGATCCAATAATCATGCGTGTCGCCATGGGCGATGGGAACATTTTGAAAAGTTTTACCTCCATCAATAGAACGCATCGCAGGTGCATTCAAAACATAAACAATGTTTTCATCAACCGGATCGGCAAATACCTCCATGTAATACCAACTACGTGAAGTGATATTCTGATCATTGGTTTGTTGAGTCCATTTTTTGCCACCATCATCAGAACGATATAGGCCAGCTTTCGATTTTTCAGCCTCCACAATTGCATAGACTTTATTGGAGTTGGCTGCTGACACGCTAATGCCGATCTTACCCATTTCCTTTGGAAGGCCTTCCTGAATTTTATTCCATGTTTCTCCGCCATCGGTTGATTTCCAAACTGAAGAATTAGGGCCGCTTTCCACTTTCCATGGATAGCGTCTGTGCTGCCACATCGCTGCATAAAGAATGCGCGGATTATTGACGTCAAGGCTCAAACTACTTGGCCCGGTATTCTCATCAACGTACAAAACTTTTTTCCACGTGGCTCCACCATCAACTGATTTGTAAATGCCACGATCTGAACTCGGCCCATGAACCGGCCCTTGTGCAGCTACCCAAAGAACGTCAGGGTTTGAAGGGTGAATGGCGATGTCTGAAATATGTCTTGTTTTTTCAAGGCCAATGTTCTTCCATGTTTTTCCTCCATCGGTCGATTTATAAACACCATCTCCAAAAGAAGTCATTACACCGCGCACTGC
>CAZNCO010000591.1:0-3395 GCA_964571345.1 uncultured Ohtaekwangia sp. | reverse complement strand
GATCAGGATAGCTTGCTTGAGTGCCTGAATGGCTTCCGCTTTTTTATTGGTGAGTGTAGCGGCAATTCCCAATTGATACAAAACCCCTTGATGATAAGGATGCACTTTGTTGGCTTCCTTGATCTTTGTATAAAACTCCGGATAGTTTTTGTTTTTGTAGGCGGTCATCGCCTCGGTGTAGAGTTTTTGAACGCTTTGAGCCATCAAACTTTCAATGACGAGAAAGCAAAATAGGAGAAAGTAAATTTTTTTCATGATTACAAGTTACGTCTGCAGTACCGAAAAGTTACCATCCAAAAGAAGGGATTTATTTACATTTTGATTCGGCCTGTATCGATGCACTTTAGATGTTCAAGAAATATGTTATATTTTCTCTTTTAAATAGGACGTGGTTGTGTTTCGATTGAGTAATAATTTAAGTTTTTAAAAATGATCAAGACTGTAGTTTTTGTAATTATTATACTTATACTAACTTTTATTTACTATCGATACTACATAACTAATCGTGCAACGAAAAAGCGTGACAAACAGGTTTTAGATTTGATTGCACCAGTTGAGGCTAAAATACGTGAAGGACACACGCCTGATCTATTAAAAATACAGGAACTAGCGGATGATCCATTAACAAGAGGTAACCTTTACATGTTGCTTGAACAGACCGGAAATGCGGAATTGTTTCCTCAAAAACATAAGAACTTAATTTCGGCCGCTGAAGCACAGTTGACTTTTTGGTTAATGCATCCGAATGAATTGGGAGTTAGGCCAATTGAATTGGAACTAGGAGCAATGGTGACAAGGAGTCAGGATTCAGTCGATTATAAATTTGTCGTGTACAAGTTTAAATGGAGTATAAGCCAAAAAGACAAACGAGATACGTGGACTGTAGGAGTAGTCGGACCATTTGATGAAAGTAGAGATCCTTATAAGCAGGGTACCCCTTTTAGTACTTTTATGAATTATGAAAATCAATCCCCAGAAAAGCATGTTGACTGGTTCATTGACAAAATTCTCGTTGCTAAGTAACCTTACTTTACTCGCTCCTCAACGTTTTGGTCGGATCAGTCCATGCCGCTTTGATGGCTTGATAGCTCGCAGTAGAGAACGCAATCAGCAAGCAACCAAGCGCAGAAAATAGGAGTGGCCCCGCACCAATGGTGGTGTGATATGCAAAACTTCCAAGCCACCATTCGTTCAGTATATACCAGGCAGACGGAATACCAATGAGCATAGAAATGATCACAAGCTTCATGTAGTCCTTGGTGATCAGCCCAACGATGCTCGATGAGGTGGCGCCAAGTACTTTGCGGATGCCAATTTCTTTGGTCTTCTGCGCGGCAGCAAACGCTACAAGGCCGAGCAATCCCAGGCATGCAATGGCAATGGCCAAAGCTGAAAACACCGTGGTCACTTTGCCCATGCGCTGTTCTTTGTCGTACATCTTCTGATATTTTTGGTCAAGAAACTCAAATTCGAATGGACGGTGAGGGAATAAACTTGTGCTTACTTTTTTTAATTGCGCCAACTGATCAGTCACAGTTCCTGCCTTTAGCTTTACGAAAGCATTGTTAAAGTCAGACTGATATGGACTGGCAAAGAGTACCAGGGGAGAAATTTTCTCTTGTAATGAAGCAAAGTGAAAATCCTCTATTACACCTGCAATTACCGCCTTGTTACCATTGAAGTTTACATCTGCGCTTACAGCCTTTTCCTGAGTGATGCCCATTTCGTGCAGTGTCGACTGATTTACCAAAATTGACATCACCGAATCAGACCCAAATCGTTTGAAGTCACCTTGGGTGAAATTGCGACCAGCAACTACATTCATTTTCAGGGTGGGTACATAATTTTCGTCAACTGCCGTTGCTCTTACCACCATTCCAAATTCTGATTTAGAACCTGGGAGTTTTATTCCATAACCCCCGGTGATTTTTGTTGGGGCTTCATTTGCGCGGCTCATGCTTGATACAACTCCAGTTCGTTCAAATTCTGTTTTTAATTGGTCATAATTTTCCCTTGACTTGCGGTCGAGAGGAATGACTATGACATTTTCGCGATCATATCCTAATTTCTTGCTCTGAATGTATTCTAACTGTTGAAGAATTACCGCAGTGCCAATCATCAGGATAATCGATACCGAAAATTGAAATACAACGAGTGATTGACGCAGCCATATACCCTTATTTGATCTCTTGAAATTTCCTTTTAACACACTCACCGGCTTGAAAGAAGTAATCGCGAGAGCTGGGTAAATTCCCGCGAGGAAAGCAATCACCACCCAGGCGATCGAGCACCAGAAGAGAACAGTTGGATTGAATAAGTCAATAGCTACAAAACTTTTGCCTGTTAGCGAATTGAAAAGTGGCAATGCCAATTGCGAAAGCAAACAGGCCAGGCAAAATCCAAACATTGTAACGATCAACGATTCGCTGATAAATTGGAAAAATAATTGAGTGCGAACTGCGCCTACTACTTTGCGAATACCTACCTCGCGTGCACGATCTGATGCTTTGGCAGTAGCGAGATTTACATAATTGATGCAGGCTGTTATCAGAATCAAAACGGCAATAGCGGCAAATACATACACGTATAAAATACTTCCCGTTATTTCTGGTTCATCCACTTCCGACTTTAAATAAATATCTGTGAACGGGGTAAAGTTATAAACTACATAGTCGCCAGGATTACCAAGTTCATTGGCTACAGCTTGCTTCACAATTTCATTTGTTTTCGAGCGGAGATTATTTATGTCAGCTTTTTCATTTAATACTACATAAGTTTGATAGTTAGCGCTCCACCATATTTGTTCCTTTGATGCACCAAGCGAAGAAAAACTTCCAATAAAATCGAATTGAATCATTGAATTGGAAGGTACATTTTCAACTACTCCAGTAATCTTGTATTCTGTCCGATTGTTGATGTTCAGTGTCTTTCCCAGTACATCCTCGGTGCCAAAATATTTTCTTGCCATGGCCTGGGTAAGTACCATTGAATTTGGTTCGGTCAGCGCTTTATCAGGATTGCCGCTAAGTAGTTTAAATGAGAACACTTTAAAGAACGAACTATCGGCATGATAGAATTTGTTTTCCTGGAAGATCACCTCTCCATTCTTCACGATGTATGGACTCCATGAGGATTGGTTGTAGAATCGCACACCTTCTTCTACTTCCGGAAAATTCTTTTTCATCACAGGCAGCAATGCTGTAGGAGACACTGCGGTTTTAGCAACTTGTCCTCCGAAGCTGTACTCGAGGGAAGCGCGATAAATTCTTCCCGCTTTTTCGTGAAAACGGTCGTAACTTAGTTCATGAAAAATCCATAGACTTAATAGCAAACAGGTGGCAAGACCAAGCCCAATACCTGTTATATTGATAAACGAATAGCTCATGTGCTTACGC
>CAZNCO010000590.1:0-3396 GCA_964571345.1 uncultured Ohtaekwangia sp. | reverse complement strand
CGTTACTCAAGTGCCAGGTTTTATTTACTGAATAAGGATGATTTCGGGTTTATTGTTCACTATATGGGATAGAGGGTGTCAGGTGATAACACCTGACACGGCAAAGAACAGAAAGTGCTAATGCTGCAATGCGCGAGGGAACACAACATGTTTTGGAGGCTTTCAAGAATAATCCTGGAAAATATTCGCCTGATAATATTGAGGACTTGGATATGAAATTTGAAGAGCTTGCTGACGGAATTGAGTTATGTGATAATTGCCGGTATGATGTTAAGTTTAAGGAAGCCTTGAGAGATCAGTTTCCAATATTGGAGGAGTTTAAGAGCTACAATAAAGATACCTGGAGCGGAATTGCAACAAGTGATAAATTTTTAAATCAGTTTAAAGCCTACCTGGGTTCTGGGGAAATTCAAAAAATAGAAGACTTGGCATATGTAATTAATACGAGAAAGTCTATGGCAGGCGATGTAAGGAATGCATTCAAAGGATTGTTTGAAGGGCCACATAAGGATGATATTTTTCTTTCGATGAACTCAACCTTGAAGCAAAATTTGGGCTTATTGGGACCAAATTCGAAAAGTAAATTTGACTTATTAATATCAGATTTAAATTCCCAGTTATATACCTTTATCAAACCATGATGCAGATTGAAAGGCTAGAGAGGGTTATTCAGTTCCTTTTAACTAAAAAAGGCAAATGTATTTATCAGACTGCCGATTGGGATATTTTTTTTGAAGGAATGTTTATTAAAAAAAGTAATGCCCCAACTGAGTTAAACTCATTTTTCGAAAAGATTTATCTTCATGATTGGGAAGGTAATTACTATATCTATTCCGAAGATGGTAGTTTATATGAGCATGGAAAAAGTAGTGCTTATTACCATATAAGTGATGAGCATTTAGGAAAACAGTTTGTTGAAAACAATAAGTTGTATGAAAGTGTCATTAATTCTTCAATGGAAACCATCTTCTGCATAGAATTTAATAAATATAATAATTCCAATTGTCTAACTGATAGCACATTTAGTCTATTAAATAGTTTAAGTAAGATATCAACCTTCTCAATAGTTAACGAGTCATTAAAATGGCAATTAGACATCTCTGATTCCTACAAACTGCAATTGGAATTAGGCGGAGAAAAGAAAGGTGAGGTGAGTCAATTTATTGGGGTATATAACAATTTGTTGTGGGTGCTACTGAATGGCGGAAGGTTTATTGGAATTGATTTACGAAGCGGAGATGTCAAGCATTGTATTAAAGATACACAACACGAGCATGTTTATGGTAGCATCGAATTTCTGCGTGGGTATCGATCCCCCACAAGCGCAAGTTTTTGTCATCTGGATCGCCTAAAGGGTAAAATAATAACTGAATCAATTGGAGGTATTTGGGAAATTAACCTGACCGCAGATCATCCACATCTTGAAGTTTGGGGATTGAGTGATCAGTATGAACGTTATGGATTAAAGAGTATCGGACATAAAACGGTTTTGCTTGGAACAGATCTTTGCTTCATTGATTACAATGCACTGAAATGGGGAATAATAGATCTGGAAGCGAAGAAAGTAAAGTGGGTATCGGAGAAAATAACGGAGGCAAAAACCCAATTGAAGGAAATTCAATGCGGAGGAAGCAAGGTTTATGTTTTAGATGGCAGCAAAACGCTTCATATTTTTGAAAGGCAATAGCTTAAAAAGTTTGGCATTTTCACTCCCTGATAGCAATCCCAGTTAGCGTGGTTGCAACGCTTGCTTTTTCAATCTTCGTGAGTAGCTGGCTAAAAGTAAATTTTCACTCCACTACCAGCACCTTGCCACAACCAACCTTAGGCACTTGTTCAATACCTCCGTTTCTGATGACACCATATTTGATGCCGATGGAAAGCATCAGGCTGAAGTTGTCATCGGGTGGCATCTGTGGGATGGCTAAGTCAATCACGGCAGGTTGTGATCGATCTCTCCCCGCGCACCAGGGTGTCTCTGCTTCCACTGTAGCAGGATAGTCATTGAAGGGTGTGTATTTGCTTGCACCCTCGTTGTAAAAAAGATCAGGTATGATGCCCAACGCGAGCGTGATGCGGTAATAGGGATAGTTTGCCGCAACGAAATTGATACCGGGAAGCAAAGCAGGAATTTCTACACGCGCACTGCTGTGCTCGCGCGATAATGTGAAAGACACTTGTGTACGCATGACGCCATCAAAGCTGATATTGTTTTGCAGGGAGAAGCCTGCCAGCAGCAGCGGACTTTTGGAGAGCTGCACGCTACGCTTGCCCCAGGCGCTTGTTTTGTCAAGTTCCTGGATGGGCTTCAGCAATGCGTTGATGCGACCTGATAAATTATTTTTAGCCGTGTCAGGTGTTATCACCTGACACCGAGATTCTGTGTTAAGTACCAAAGCTTTAGTTCGGCAAAGATTCAAAAATACTTGACTGTAGTGGATAAGACTTCAGGTCAAATAAAATTATTAAAATTGGGACGATACTGATGCCAGACTTCAAGATTTTATCGAAGAAAGATAGATTGGTTAAAGTATGTGAAAGTGTACTTGCTAATGAACCTATTCTGTTAGAGAATTTAAGAAAAGGTAATACTAATGAACGCTTTTATGCAATAGGTAAATGGTATGACCATCAAAGGTTCGCTCTAAAATCCTACCTTATCGACAAAGACATCGAGCAAACCAAGCAACACTTTTATACGTGCGGAAGGCTGGATGAATTTCTGATAACCAAGTACGATGAAAAAATACTTGACTATGGGATCGACCATTTAAGCTACGCTTTGCTGAGCGATAATGAAGCCTTGATAAAGAGATATGCAAACTTGAGGCACAGCAACTATGAAGCAATGATAAAAAACGGTGGTACCACACCGATGTATATTTTGCAGTGTATTATTAAAGATGACTGGAAGGAATATGAAAGAGTGATGCCTATTATGAAAACCAAAACAGTGAAGAAGTTTAAAATGGAAATGGATGCCGCATACTACGAAGCATTGGCAGAACGTGATCAAAGCAAGCTTGAAAAAATCCTATCAGAATTTGTAACACCAAAGATTCATAAGCAACGCAACAAAGCACATGAACTGATAAATGAATTTATCAGCCATCCGGCCATCGGTTATGCAAAGCTGGCTTGGCTAAAAGGGGTTGAAGTGAAAATTGAAAGCCCTCTTATTCCTTTTGACTTACTGCCAATCAAAGCCAATGAAAATTATCAGGAGGAATATGATTTTCTGAAAACCTGGGCCTAAATATCAGCGATTGTAACTTCAGTTTAGCGAAGAATGCACCCATGAGAGCGTAGATACGTACTTTGTCTTCGGGTGAGGTTTTTTCTTTTTAGCCGTGTCAGGTGTTATCACCTGACACCGAGATTCTGTGTTAAGTACCA
>CAZNCO010000589.1:0-3397 GCA_964571345.1 uncultured Ohtaekwangia sp. | reverse complement strand
ATAGCTTCGCACTGAAATGCTTTCTGAAAGCTCCTGTTTTCAAACTCTGCCCAGGCTTCCATAAATTTCTCTTTCTTCAAATCGCGAAAAGCAATCGTAAGATGAGGATGAAAAGGCAGGTCTCTATATTGACTATTGAACAGTTGCAATTCCATTCTGCAAAATCGGTTTAAAGAAGATTGAAGGGTAATAAGCTGAGAATTTGCTTCTACATTTATGAAAATTACCCTTGGTGGAAAAGAACCAAAGCCACTGAATTCAATTTGAAAAGGCGAGTTAGCGGAAGCAAACTGATTTAGCTTATCTGCCAGCAACGCTTCTTTTTTCTCTTTCCAAATAAACGGCATGTGTAGCGTAATATGCGGAGGCGACTTAAGAGCACCTTTACTGTTGAACATTCTAGAGCAATAGTGTTTTAGTTCCAGAGCTTCCTCATAAATCGGTGCTGGTGGAAGAATTGCTAGAAAATATTTTGGGTCTTTTGCCGGATTCAACTTTCCAAGATAAACATTTGATTGTCTGCAAAAGTATCTTTGTAAAGTTTGAGTTTGTTAGTAGGTTGAAAAAAAATAGCGATGTCGGATTACGATTTGATCATTATTGGAGCCGGACCCATCGGGTTGGCATGCGGCATTGAGGCAAAAAAGGCAGGGTTAAACTACGTTATCATCGAGAAGGGATGCCTGGTGAATTCGCTCTACAATTATCCCAGGAATATGACTTTCTTCTCCACCTCCGAACGGCTGGAAATAGGGGAAGTTCCTTTTATTTCAAATAATCCAAAGCCCACCCGCACTGAAGCTCTGGAATACTACAGACGGGTGTGCTCCTCCTGGAATTTAAATGTGCAGTTGTACGAAGAGGTGAAGGAAGCAAAACTCTCTACGGTCGGTAGTTTTTCCATGACTACTTCAAAGGGGAAATATTCTGCCCGAGCGCTGGCATTGGCGCTTGGTTTTTATGACTTACCCTACTTGCTGAATGTACCTGGCGAAAACTTACCGAAGGTAAAACATTACTATGACGAGCCTCATCCTTATTTCCGTCAAAAGATTGTGGTCATTGGCGCGGCTAATTCTGCTGTTGATGTAGCACTTGAAACCTGGCGAAAAGGTGCTGATGTTACCATGGTGATTCGTGAACCCGCTTTCCGCGAAAGTGTAAAATACTGGGCAAGACCGGACATTGAAAATCGTATCAAAGAAGGTTCCATCAAAGCGTATTTTGAATCCAACGTGAAAAAGATTACGGAGACAACCGTGGAGGTTGAAACACCCGATGGTACCATTACGCTAAAAAACGATTACGTACTAGCCATGACAGGCTATCAGCCCCCATTTGAATTCATGAAAAAGTTGGGTATTCAATTCAGAAACGATGAATACCACACTCCTGTGTACAACGAGAAAACAATGGAAACGAATATTTCCAGTTTGTACCTCGCGGGAGTTGTGTGCGGGGGATTGAAGACCAACAAATGGTTTATTGAAAACTCACGCGATCACGCCAAGTTGATCATCAAGGATTTGGTCGGCTGAGGAGATAGCGTAATCCGAAGTAATAATTACGAGGAGCTGCTGCATTGAAATACCTTCCGGGCGCTGAGTTCAGATCATTTCCCAAACTGTATTTCTGATCGAGCGCGTTGTCAACTCCACAGAAAATTTCAAGTTGCTGCTGATTGAAGTTTACACGATAGCCAATTCGCGTTCCTACCAAAAAGTAATCAGATGCATAAATTGAATTCGGATCATTGAGTGGAATACGATCCACATAATTCAACGTTGTGTTCATGTAGAAGTGTTGAAGTAAATTCAAATCAATTCCTCCAGCCAGTGTTTTGCCGGGCGATCCGGTGAGCCAGTTTCCGGAATACGAAATGCCATCTTTCTGATAATCCACAAATTTGTAATTCATGAACGCAGCGCTCGACCAGATTTTTAAATTGTTTAAAACAGAAGTGAAATTCTTTTGCCAGGAAAGAAACAGTTCAATTCCTTTTTGCGAAGTGTTTCCCGCGTTGATGAAGTAATCCGCATTATTGGCCAATTGCTTTTGACTGACGATTGCTTGGTCAAGCTCAAAGTTGTAAGCAGTAATATCGAATGAAAATCTTTTGAAGGCATTACCTCGTACGCCAACTTCATAATTAGTACCAAACTCAGGAGAGAGTGAATTATTGTAAACTCCAGCCGAAGGCCGAACTTCTGCAAGTGAAGGCGGAGAAAATCCTTTGCTTACAGAGCCAAAGAAAGAGACATCATTTACTTTTTTCAGCACAGCCAATCGCGGAGAAAATACAGCATCAAAATTTCTTGTTTGGTTTCCTGGTTGCGGCCCTGCTATTCTCGTGAACTGGTAATTCAGAAAATTCATGCTTCCGCCTGCGGTTACAAATAGTTCGTGCGGAAATTCAAAATCCGTTTGGGCAAAAGCAACGGCCAGAGTTGAATTCAATTTGTCATCAGTTTGGAGATTGCCCATCACTCCCGCATTGTTGTCATAGTCGGTAAGTGGTGAAGAGAAGTTTTGGAGCTCAGCACCAAAGGTCAGCTTGCCTTTTACTTTATCTCCAAATTCGTATTGTGTATCCGTTCGGCCGCCCCAGTTTGATTCTAATCGCCTTTCGTAATTGTTAATAGCCGGATTGGTGAAGTCGGTATAAGAATAATAAAATCCTACCCGTGATGACCATTTTGAATTCCATTGGTGGTCATCGTTTAATGCCGTATAAACCGTTTTGTTTTCAACGTAGGCTTTCTTAGAAACTGCCAGAGGGTTGGCGAGACTTGGATTGGAGTTGAACTCCGTTAACTTCAGCGCACCCGGAGTTTGATAATAGATGTCAGTGTAAAAAGAGGTGAAGCGCAGATTGTTTTTCGCTGACAATGCAATTTTACTTTCCAGGTTAAATGCATCACGCTTCATAGCCGACTGTTGCCGATAACCATCCGCTTGTTGATGAGCGTAATTGAAAAATATTTTTGCCTTGCCAAGATTGGCTGCCATGTTGGTTTGATAGCGTTGAAAACCAAAGCTTCCTCCTGTTGCGCTTATTTGAATTGAATTCGGATTATTGATAGTGCTGTTCAAAAGCACAACGCCTCCGGTTCCGGCTCCATACAAACTTCCCCCCGGTCCTTTGATTACTTCTGCACTGCCAATCGCACTGAGATCAATTAAATTCAAATAGGTATTTCCACCACCGTCCGTGAGAGGCAATCCGTTCCAATAAAACTTCACATTGCGCACACCAAAAGGCGAGCGCAGCGAACTGCCACGAATGGCGAACCGATAACTTCCCGGAGAGCGCTCCTCCATACGCACACCCGGCTGCATATTGAAGGCAGACAAAACAGATGACGGACTGAAGCGCGCAAGGTCACTCACTTTCACC
>CAZNCO010000588.1:0-3399 GCA_964571345.1 uncultured Ohtaekwangia sp. | reverse complement strand
GTTGAAATTCTCATCATCAAATTCATCTTTATCAAACACGACCCAAACTCTATCAAAATTCCTACATGTGTTGACTTTTTGTTTAATAGCATATTCAACAATGCTCAATGTATTTAATCCTGTTCCGTCTATTCTGAGTTCAATAGTACCTCTTGGCATTTCTCTTTCAAGAGATGCAAAATAATTTGGTTCGGTTTTTTCGCCCTCACAAACAATCAAAAAATAGACTAATTTTTGACGATGATTTATTACCCGCGAAGAGGCTTTTCTTTCAAGTCGTTTTTTCAAAGCATTGTCAACCTTCTCAACTCTTGCAATCTTCAATTAACTTTGAAAAATCGCAAACAAAATGAATTGCGCCATACCTTCCTGAAATATAGTCTTTTTCAAAGGACCTATCCTTTCTAACTTTTGTCCCATCAGTTTCCTTATATTCTACAAGTGAATATAGATCGGTGGCTTCAAATGTATCTTTCTCTGTAAAATATATTTGGTCTCTTCTAAAGCAATCGTTAAGCAGATTAGTGTCATGCGTTGCAAAAATCAGTTGTGCTGTGCTCGATTTATCTTGAGAGTTAAAAAGTTTAACAATAGTCATAGTTAGAATTGGGTGAAGCTTTGCATCAAGCTCATCAATAATTGTAAGCCCTCCCATCTTCAAACCAATAATTAAATTCCCAGCCATGTCATACAATTTGTTCGTGCCAGCTGATTCTTGTTTTAACAAATCGAATTCGAGCCGGTCATTAATCAAATTTCCTGCTTCGTCATACTTATTATGATATGTTACAACTTTTTTACTCTCTTCAATGAAACCAAAATCCTTAAACCCAAGATTTAAAGGGATTAAGAAATCTTTAATCCAATCCTTATACTCTTTTCGTCCCAACAAGAATGATGACATTGACTTTTCTTTCTCATGATGGATGCCCGAGAAGATAAATTGCCTTCCAAACCATTCCAAAATCATTTTGGAAGTCTTTCCATTGAATTGATCAACTACTGATAAGAATAGGGCATTGTCTCTGGTCTTATCTTCAACACCTTTTCCTTCTTCAAACTCTTCGGAAATCTCAATTTTGTCTTTCTCTCTGATAAATAAATTTTTCTCGGTGGTATTTTGCCTATAAAACAACCACTCAGCATGTACAGTTTTTTTATCTACTTCAAATCCATATCTGTAAATTGTTTTGTTAAGTAGAAAAGTCATCTCAAAATGAGAAGGCTGGTTTTCCGTAGATGTACTTAAAAGAAATGGCATTACTTCAATTTCATCGATAGAATTGCTCTTGGCGGATTGAGCAACAAATCTTGACATTGTAGTGATTGCTTTGATAAGATTAGATTTTCCACTAGAGTTTGCACCATAAATTACCGCACTCCTTAAAACCCTTACTTTCGATTTTTCAATAACATTCTCAGGATACTCGGTAATTGCAGTCGCTTCAAGGCTAAGTGTTTTTTTATCTTTAATCGAAAAGAAGTTTCCAACAGTGAACTCAATTAACATAACTATGAGATTAATTCTCAATTTTTTAGTAAATCTATACCAATAGACGAATAATATAGTAAATATTTGAGATATTTTCTCATTATTCTGATTATCAATCACTTATTCTTTCTGTTTTAAGATGTCCAAAGGTGCCGTACGCGTACCCAATGGCAAAGGCAGTAATACCTCTTATCAAAATACCCAACTCAAAATAAAATACAAAACAGACGGACAAAGAAGACATCCCAGCCCGGTGTAGAAAGTAGCGGTGATGGCACCATACGGAACGAGTTTAGGATCAGTGGCGGCAAGGCCTGCGGCTACTCCGCTGGTGGTGCCGATCAGTCCGCCAAAGATCATCGCGGTTTGTGGATTGTTGAGTCCGATCCTGTTGGCGATCATCGGTGTGCCGATCGTCACGAAAATAGATTTGATCACACCTGCTGCGATGCTCAATGCAATTACTTCGGAGGAAGCTCCCACGGCCGTGCCTGTTACCGGGCCTACAATAAAAGTGCAGGCGCCTGCACCAATGGTGGTCATGCTCTTCACATCCTGAAAGCCCATGAGCCATGCGATCACAGCACCAACCAAAAAAGAAAAGACAACTCCGATAAAAAGAGAAAGCGTGCCCACGAGCCCCGCTTTTTTTATTTCTGAAAAGCGCGCACCCATGGCAGTTGCTACAATGGTAAAATCGCGGAGCACGGTGCCGCCCAAGAATGCGAAGCCTGAAAAAATACCAATGTCAGCAATGCCGTTTTTCCCATCGGTGATCACACCTCCAATGTAAGCAAGTACCAATCCTGAAAAGATAGCGATAGCCGCTCCGGGAATTTTCTTGCGCGTGAACGTGACGGACATCCACGAAGACAAAAACAAAATCACACCCGAGGTGAAGAGCGCCACAATAAATCCGTCCTTGACCAGAAACTTGATAATGTAATCCATGTCAATGAAGATTTTGCTCGGTGATGGTATCGGATTGTGGAGTGCGTGCCTGCATTTTAGAAAGCAAAGGCACCAGCAGCAGACAAAGCGCAGTGGGGATCGTGCCGGCCAGCAATGCGACCATTCCTCCTGATAAAGCTCCTTTCACATTTTGGATAGAGGACATCGCCACAATCACCGGTATGTAAAGGTTGCTCCAGAAAATCACGCCACTGTCCATTTCAGGGGTGAACCATTTTCGTTTGTGCATCCACTGATTCACGATGATGAGCAACAACATGGCAAAGCCCACGCCCCCTACATTCGCATCGATGTGCAACCAACGGCCGAGAGTTTCGCCAATGATTTGGCCCACCAGAAAACATCCAGCCAGGATGGCCACTCCATAGATCATCATATCAGAAAAGTTTTTTTACTTCGTTCTTAGGCACCTTGCCCATGGCATTGCGCGGCAATTCTTTCACGATCAGAAATTTTCGCGGCAAACGATAGGCAGGCATTCGTTCTTTGAGCCACGCAGTCAATTCATTCGTGTCAATTGCTTCCGTTTCTTTTAACATCAAGGCAGCGGCCACCAGCTCGCCCCACTCTTCATTTTCCAGACCCACCACAGCGCAATCTTTTACTTGCGGATGTTGACGGAGCACTTCTTCAATTTCCAGTGCAGAGATTTTATATCCGCCCGATTTGATGATGTCAACCGAACTACGCCCGAGGATCCGGTAATATCCTTTTTCGATGACGGCCACATCCCCTGTCTTGAACCAGCATCCCTGCGTGAACGTCTTTTTGGTTTCGGCAGGTTTGTTCCAGTATTCGAGACAAACATTTTTAACTTGTACCTGGCTTCCTCCGGGCTCGTCCTTTACGTCTTCATCTTTTTACTTTCACAACCTAAGCGAAACTCACGGTAACGGCAATCCAACACACACTGCTCTGCCCCTGCCTTCATAAGG
>CAZNCO010000587.1:0-3413 GCA_964571345.1 uncultured Ohtaekwangia sp. | reverse complement strand
GCTTCCGCGAGATAGTGCAATAAGTGTTGGAACAACTAAAAATAATTGGGGCTATGTTACAACGCAGCAATACCTGAATAACGCGTTTGACAATTCGCCAGACTCAAGAAAATATCAGGACGTAGGATTAGATGGCGTTTCGTCTGATCGGGAAGCCTCAAGCGTATTTAAATCAGCCTTTCTCGATAAGATCGTGAATCCAGATGCCAAGGTTATTGCGACCAAAGATCCTTCGGCAGACGATTTCCACTATTTTTTAGGTGATGATCTTACCGCGAAAAATGCAAAAGTACTCGAACGCTATAAAAACATAAATGGTATGGATGGAAACTCTCCAGTACTTACCAACGCATCAGCTTTTGCAGCATCAGGAACTACCATTCCGGATAACGAAGACATCAATCAGGATAATACCCTCAGCGACCTCGAAGAATATTACAGCTACAGTATGGATTTGTTACCAGGCCAATTGGATGTTGGAAAGAAATATATTGTCGATAAGATAACGCCCACTGTAAATGGAGAACAATTAACATGGTATCTTTTTAGAATACCGATAAGAAATTTTGATTCCAAGGTTGGTGACATCAATGGTTTTAAAACTATCAAATACATACGCACCATACTTACAGGTTTTGACCAACCTGTTGTGTTGCGGATGGCCAAATTCAGATCGGTTGGTCAACGCTGGAGACAATACACAGGAAACTTGCAAGAATCATCTTTCAAACTAGTAACAGAAGTTAATACCGATAATTTTTCGGTTTCTACTGTGAATATAGAAGAGAATGGTCAAGGCGATGCAGTTAAACCTGGCTACGTAGAGCCACTTGCTCGCGACCGCGATGTAACGTCAACCGTATCGAGACGTTTGAATGAACAATCATGCCAGTTGTGTGTAACTGGTTTGCCCGATGGCGATGCGCGTGCGATGTACAAAAACGTGTCGATGGACTTGTTCAACTACCAGCGCATTAAAATGTTTTTGAGTATCCACGGTCCGGTAGTAAAGGATTATCAAACAAAAGCATTTTTGCGATTAGGAACAGACTTTGATCAGAACTATTATGAAATTGAACTTCCGCTAAAAGTTACTCCGGGTGGGACGCGAGACGCAGCTTATGTTTGGCCTATAGAAAATCAAATCGACTTTGATTTAAATGAGCTCTATGCGTTAAAATTAAAACGAGATCGGGAAAGTTATCCATTGACAATACCTTATCCGATGGCGGGGCCTTCGCAGACGGGTAAGTACGGAATCCGAGTGATGGGTCGCCCCGATTTGAGTCAGCTCAAAATGATCATGATTGGAGTGCGCAATCCTAAAACGCCCGACCAACAACCATTTGATGTTTGTATGTGGGCCGATGAATTGCGTTTGACGGATTTTGACCAGACTCCCGGATGGGCGAGCAATGTGGTGGTAAATACAAAACTTGCCGACCTTGGCACCTTGTCGGGTTCGTTTAGACATATTGGTTTTGGATACGGCAATGTGCAATCCAAAATTTCAGAACGTGCTCGCGGTGAAACCAATCAATTTGATATTTCGGGCAACATAGCTCTTGACAAATTGCTACCTCGAAAGACCGGATTGAAAGTCCCGATGTATTTTAGTTATGAAAGCCTGATCATCGATCCGAAATATGATCCGGCTAATCCGGATTTGCGAATTGCCGCCTTATTAAAATCATTTAACACAGACAAGGAACGCTCGGATTATCTTAACATGATTCAAGACCGATCGTACCGAAGGAGTTTGAACTTCACGAATGTGCGCAAAACGAAAGTGAACAAAGATGCGAAGAACCACATTTATGATATTGAAAATTTTGCTTTTACCTATTCGTTCAGCGAAGCCAATCAAACCAATTTCTTGCTGCTGGAGAACACACGAAAGAATGTGAAAGGTGCAGTGGCGTGGCAATATCAATCAAAGTTTAAAGGCTTTGAGCCTTTCAAGAATGTGAAATTCAAATCCAAATACTTTCAGTTGATCAAGGATTTCAATTTTAACCCGGTACCGTCCAGCATCTCCGTGCGAGGCGAGTTAGATCGGTCTTTTACGAAAATTGCTTACCGCAATGATTCATCCAATAGCTTTAATGGTAGGCCCAATTATCAGAAATTTTTCACCTTCAATCGATACTACAATCTCACTTGGAGTATTACCAAATCACTGAAGCTGGACTACAATGCTACAGCCAATGCTATTATCGATGAACCAGAGGGAGATATTGACACACAACAAAAACGTGACTCTGTTATCAACAATCTAAAGCGGTTTGGCCGGATGAAATATTTTGAACAGAATTTCACCGTCAACTACACTTTCCCATTAGATAAGTTCCCGGTGACCAATTGGCTTGGGGGTGATTATCGAAGAGGAGTGGGATACAACTGGCGAGCGGGGCCAGTAGAAAAAGTTGAAAGCCTACGACTTGGGAACGTTATTCAAAATACGCGCAACGATGCTTTCAGTGGTAAGGTGGATATGGTGAAACTCTACAATAAAATTGGGTTTCTAAAAAATATCAACACTCCACCGAAGCCACCACCACCGCTTCCTAAAGATCCGAAGGAGCGAGCGCGGTTAATGAAAGCCGATACATTGCCTCATCCACCTGATCTGAAGCTGGTGAAGGGATTGCTACGCTTTATTATGTCGCTTCGCAGTATCAACGGTACATATACTGTTTCGCAAGGCACGATACTGCCTGGCTTCACCAAATCGCCACACCTTTTTGGATTAGATGATACGTGGTCTGCCCCGGGAGCGGATTTTGTTTTAGGTGGTCAGGATCCTTTAATAGCGCAACGTATGGCAGACAGAGGCTGGCTTACTCATAATACAAACCTCACAGCACCGTTCACTCAAAATGAAACGCGCGACTTAAGCATACGCGCCAACATGGAGCCTTCTACTGATTTTAAAATTCAGCTTGACTTTAAGAAAACGTCCAACTCTTCTTTTCAAGAAATTTTCCGCGATAGCACAGGGCAGGGTTATTATACTGGCTTGAGCCCAAGTCGTAGCGGATCGTATAAGATTTCTTTCATTTCGGTGGGCACTTCTTTTTTGAACAATGAGAGTTTGAATTCTGATGTCTTCAATCAATTTAAAGATAACATCAAGATTATCAAAGATCGCTTCAATACAGTCCACTCAGGATTCAACTATGAAAGTCAATCGCAAGATGTTTTAATTCCCGCATTCATTGCTGCTTATTCAGGAAGCTCAGCCAAAACGGTTGGCCTATCACCTTTCCCAGCGATACCTTTGCCCAACTGGCGACTTGACTATAACGGGTTAAGTAAAATTGGTGGACTAAAAGACATATTCACTTCTGTAACCTTAAGCCATGCCTACACGTCTTCTTATTCCGTTCCCAATTACACAAACTCCCTTGAGT
>CAZNCO010000586.1:0-3425 GCA_964571345.1 uncultured Ohtaekwangia sp. | reverse complement strand
AACTCAAGGTGAATATTCAGCTTCAGCTTTTATCGGAGCGCGAAATGGAAATAGTGAAGCAGATCAGTAAATCAAAATCGCTGAAACAGATTGGCGAAGAGCTAAAAATAAGTTTTAACACCGTGAAGGCCCACACAACAAAGATGATGCAAAAACTGCAGGTGAGGGATTCATTGGCGATGGTGAATGTTCTAAGGGTATGGGGATTTATTTAATACAATGTGGGATTGAAATTCTTAAGTCTTGAGCCATTGATAAAAAACGGTGGATACATCTTTTCCATAACAAAGACCGTAAACTGAATCTTAAACCAACTTTTTCCTGGCCGCGAGATAGATTGTAAAACTCATCGCCCAATCAAAATCCGATGTAGCAAACAAGAGTTTGTGATTACGTGAATTCAATCCATTATTTTAATTAAAAGTAAGAGGCTGTCCTGATGTAAGACAGCCTCTTTTAAATTTTAATGACTTACTTTTTTAATGTTGCTTTTGGCCAGTTCCATAATAAACGTCATTCACGATGGTGTTTCCAACGTTTGATATCAAGTTAGATCCGTGAGTAGAGCGAAATGTTATACTTGAAGATGGCACGTTTCCTCCAATGTAGCCTGAACCACCATTGGAGATAGTAACTCCTGTTACCTGACCGCCTGACACGGTAGCGGTGGCAACTGCACCACCACCTGGAGCACCTGTTGTGGGCAAAATGGATACAATCGGAGCAGCGTTGTAATTGAATCCGCCATTGGCCATAGTAATCGATCCGATTTGTCCGTTGCTAATCAAAGCATAGGCTTGCGCACCGCTTGGATCATCAAAAACAATCTGAGGGATTGCCGTATATCCAGTTCCACCGTTGGTTATTGTAATAGAAGTTACTACGCCATTTGTTAACACAGCTGTTCCCGCAGCACCTTGGCCAGCGGATCCTGGAACGTTCACAAATCTAACACTTGGAGCACCGGTATAGAACTGAGTGCCCCCATTCGTAATACTTGCAGAAAGAACTGATCCACCTACGAGATTTGCGGTAGCTTTAGCACCGGCTCCTGAACTTACTGTAACATTCGGTGCAGTTGAGTAACCAGATCCTGGATTGGTTATCGTATATCCTGTCACCTGGCCGGTGTTAGGGTCAACCGTTGCCGTAGCAGTGGCAGGAGTTCCTGCTGGGTTTGAAGGAGGATCTATTATGACGATGGGGGCGTAAGAATAACCGCTACCAAAATAGCCTGCATTAACGGTAATGGATCCCACTGGAGATCCTAACTTGTTTACGGAAGCAGTAGCGCCAGATCCTCCACCTCCGGTGAAAGACACGGTGGGCGCAGAGGTATACCCTGATCCAAAATTGGTCATTGTAACAGATACAACCTGGCCGATGCTGTTGATATTAGCCGTGCCCGCTGCTCCACTGCCGCTCCCGCCTGTAAAAGTTACAGCAGGTGCGGAGGTGTAACCCGACCCTTGTGAATTAACGATCACAGAGTAAATACTTTGATTGGAGGTATTGAGTAAAGTTGTGGCTTGTGCTCCACTTCCTGAATTAATAATAACTTGAGTATTGGTTGAATATCCAGTGCCAGCGTTTGTTAACGTAATGGATGTAACTACGCCAGCTGTTACGTTTGCCGTAGCCGTTGCTCCAGTTCCTCCGGGTAGTCCGTTTCCAGGCCCCGGATCAGTAATGGTAACGAAGGGTGTTCCATTATATCCGCTTCCTCCAGTAACGACATTTATTTGCGAAAGTGCTCCCGTAAAGTTCATA
Source organism: uncultured Ohtaekwangia sp. (assembly GCA_964571345.1). Taxonomy (GTDB): domain Bacteria; phylum Bacteroidota; class Bacteroidia; order Cytophagales; family Cyclobacteriaceae; genus ELB16-189. The sequence continues at coordinate 1,655 of CAZNCO010000586.1, read as the reverse complement.
TTGGCAGTAGCTGCAGCACCCATGCCGCCAGCAAACGAAATATTTACTCCTGCTGCTGTTGGCACGCTCGTGGGAGAAATATTCACGCCATACAATTGACGATAGGTTGAAATCTGATTGAATGAACCGCCACTTCCTGACCCAACCTCAAAAACCTTTTGGTTGCCAGCAATATCCGGGTAATTTACTTTAATGGGAAGTCCATCTACAGCAGCCGGTATTTGTATTGAATAAATTCCGGATTTGGTTGTTCCCGTAAATCCACCTGTGCCATAGCTGGCATTTGTGATTACTCCTACATAGTCGTTTGGAGTGGATGAGCCAGTGGTACTCGTGTTTAAAAATTGTCTGATGAAAGCAGGATTGGTAGCATCGATTGTTGCAGTGACTACCGTGCCGTCAGGAACCATTTCACGAGTGGTGTTGGTTAGATCCGTTTCCAGAGTTGCCTCGCCTGTTAGGGTTGCCATATTTGTACCCGTAGTTTCAAATAGCGGTATCAAATTACTCATGGTATGCAGCGTGAAATTAGAGGTGGGCGCGGGTTTCGGATCACCAATGGCGGCAACATAACTCATGTCAGTTAAGCCCTTATTCTGAATGGTAACGGCAATTGCACCACGCAGCAGATTTTGAAATACTACATACCCTGTGGCATCTGTTGTTGCTGTTACTTTTTTGCCGTATTGACTGATGGTGATGGAGGCTCCCGATACCGCATCTTGAACAGCTTCGCCTTTGGTGTTTTGCGAGGTTGCCTTTCTGCCACCAACGGCAGGATTAGCGAAAAGTGAAGAACTGGAACCGGAAACAACCTGAATACTGTAATTTATTACACCACCTTGATTAATACTAATTAGTGAGTCGTGAATACGCACAGAATCAAGATAGAAAGAAAGCTGCTGCTGTTTTGCCTGTGAGTAGGGAACAGTGGCATCTTTTGTGCATGAAAATATTAGCCAGAGGCTTATCAACAATAACGATGATAAAATTGAAAGTTTTTTGAATGTAGGTTTCATGATTAGTTAATTGAGCATTAGAAAGTGAATAGAGGATAGGAAATAGTAAAACTTAGAGAGGATGGATAAAGATCGGATCCGTATTTTTGGATATTAGACCCTAGGTAGGTATATCTAAAACCATCTATAGCGACACCGTTGAGGGTGTGTGTATACCGGAACTCCATCAGCAATGGTTTATTTTCAATCGGAATAGACGCGCCCAATCCAACAATGAAACCATATTGATTGTGCTTAAAAAAATCTGAAACATCCGACATGCCGTGGGCGGTTTGTTTTGAACCATCACTAAAAGTTGTTACCTGATCAAATGTGTATTGAACATTTAGCGAATAACTATAAAACCCCCCTAGCAAAAGCGTTGGTTTTACTTTGCTCGTGAAAGGACTTATTTCAATCAGCAGGGGAGACTGGATTGTGTTTGCATGAACCTGACCATTTACATTTTTGTAGGTAGATGAAAAGTTAATGTCAGAAACCTGAGCTCCTTGATTGGAATACAATGCTTCTGCCCGTATTCTAATCCCGTCTATTAATTCATACGAACCAAAAATTCCTGCCTGGTATCCCCAAACATTTGAAGACTGATCCAATAACGAAAACGAATTATCCTTTCTAAAAAGCCCAATGTTGCCA